>JAWKYB010000018.1 GCA_041396705.1 Alphaproteobacteria bacterium | reverse complement strand
CCCCAGGATCAGCTCGACCTGCCGCTTCAACGTGTTCATCGCCGTAAACGTCGGGTCGGCGTGCAGCAACAGCCGCAGGCCCGAACCTGCGTCCAGGCGACGGTCGAGAACCACCGGCGGTCCGATGATGCGCCCGTCCGTGGCGGCGAAGCCGCCGGGTCGGCTGGGGGCGCTCTCGGCAACGAAGCTCGTCAGATGCTCCTGCAACTGACGTGAGAGCAGACTCCAGCGCCGCAGCAGCTCATCGGCCGGATGCAACGAGAACGAGCGGCCGCTGCGGGTGCGCGGTCGGATCATGACCAGGTCGGAGGCCCGCAGCCGGTCGACCAGGCGCATGGCGGAGCCGTAGCTCATGCCCGATGCGGCGACCGCAGAAGAGGTTGTCGCGACCTGGCCCAGAAAGTGGCTGCGCAACAGGTACAGAATCATCTTCAGGCCCTGCGGCCCGCTCTTGAGGCCGAGGGTATCAGAGATCTCCATGTCGAGCTGTTCGACTAGGTCCAGCACGCGCAGCTGTTCGGGGCTGCCCGGCAGATGCGCGGGCACCATGTCTCCACGCTCGTAAGGGCCTTCGGGCTCGCGGACGACATGGTGCTTCATGGGTCTACGCTAGCATCGGGCCGTCGCTTGGGACACCGTTCCCGTCCACGCTTAGAATGCGTTTGAGAAAGGGGCTTCCCCCGACGCGGCGCGCTGGGATTCACCCTATGCATGTGGACAGCAGCGACGCGAGGTGTGGATCGGCGTGGAATAAGGGCTCTGACTCAATTTCGGTGCAGGATGCCCTGTATATTGTGGCGCAGCTATATGGTGCGCTCAATATGTGGGAGAGCCTGGCCATGCGCCAAGTTTGTCACGTTCAATCACTGCTGCCGTCGGGCCTGAGGGTCGAACATGTCGCGATTGATGGCGGCGAGATTGTCGCCGTTGCGCGGTCGCGATCGGCGGCATCCGAGTGTCCTGCGTGTGGTCGCGCCTCGAGGCGGGTCCATAGCCGATACTTGCGGTGCCTGGCCGACCTGCCGGCGCATGGTCGTCGGGTCCGGATCCGCCTGGAGACCAGACGGTTCCGATGCGGCGGTGCCGGTTGCCGGAGGAAGATCTTCGCCGAGCGGTTTGACGGCGGAATCACGCAACCCTTTGCGCGGCGGACCTCACGGCTGCAGGGCATTGTCCGTCATCTCGGCCTCGCCCTCGGCGGCCGCCCAGGTCAAAGTCTCGCGCGGCGGCTCTTGTTCCCCGTCAGCAAGGACACGCTGCTTCGGGCAGTACGGTCCCCAACCATTGCGCAGCCGGCGACACCCCGGATCGTGGGCATCGATGATTGGGCATGGAAGCGCGGGCACCGTTATGGAACGATCGTCTGCGATCTTGAGCGGCGGCGCATCATCGACGTGCTGCCTGACCGTGAGGCCGCGACGGTCGAGGCCTGGCTCACGGCGCGGCCTGCCATCCGCGTCGTGTCGCGAGATCGCGGCGGCGCCTATGGACCGGCCGTCAGCCGGGCATTGCCCGAAGCGCGGCAGGTCGCCGATCGTTGGCATCTGATGGAGAATGCGAGCAGCGCGTTCCTCGACGCGGTACGCAGATCGATGCGATCGATCCGTCAGGCGCTCGGCGCGACCGAGATCAACCCCGCGCTTTTGACCTGCGCCGAGCGCATCCAGTACGAAGGCTTTCTCCGCCGCGAGGAGACCAATCGGACCATTCTCGTCCTCTTCGACGCAGGAACGCCGATCAAGGCGATCGTGCGCCGCACCGGCTGCAGTCGGCAGGTGGTTCGCCGGGTGGTGCGCGGCGAAAGAGATGACGTATTCCGCATTCGCAAGAGCTCGTTGGAGCCATGGCTCGTCAGGCTGAACGAGGAGTGGGCTGCCGGCTGCCGAAATGGTGCCGAACTCTGGCGCCGCCTGAAGCGCGCTGGCTTCAAGGGCAGCTTGCGTGTCGTCACGGAATGGGCAACACGGCGTCGACGGGCTGAAGGAGAGTGTCCGGTATCTTGTGTAAGTGAGTGCAGCGGGCCCAAGATGTAGTGGTTGGAGGGGCCTGCGATGCCGATACTGCGACCTGAGCTTCTTGACGAGCTGCTGGCCGGCTACGAGAAGCCGGATGACCTGCTTGGCGAGGAGGGTTTGTTCCGGCAGCTGAAGAAGGCGCTGCTGGAGCGAGCGCTCGGCGCCGAGCTGGCGGAGCATCTGGGCTACGACAAGGGGGACCCGGCCGGCCGCGGCACGGGCAACAGCCGCAACGGCTACTCGGCGAAGACGGTTCTGACGGACGACGGCGAAGTGGACCTTGCGGTGCCGCGCGACCGCAACGGCACATTTGAGCCGCTGATCGTGCCGAAGGGCGAGCGGCGGCTGGACGGCTTCGACGACCGGATCGTGTCGCTCTATGCCCGTGGCATGACGGTGCGTGAGATCCAGGGCCATCTGCAGGAGCTCTACGGCATCGCAGTGTCGCCGGACCTGATCAGCCGGGTGACCGACGCCGTGCTCGAGGAGGTGCGGGAGTGGCAAAGCCGGCCGCTCGACCCGCTCTATCCGGTGGTGTTCTTCGACGCGCTCAGGGTGAAGATCCGCGACGAGGGCCTGGTCAGGAACAAGGCGGTCTACGTCGCGCTGGCGATCACGGCCGACGGCGACAAGGAGGTGCTCGGGCTGTGGATCGAGCAGACGGAAGGCGCCAAGTTCTGGCTGAAGGTGATGAACGAGCTGAAGACCCGCGGCGTCGCCGACATCCTCATCGCCGTGGTCGACGGCCTGGCGGGCTTCCCGGAGGCGATCGGCGCCGTCTTCCCACAGACGACGGTGCAGACCTGCATCGTCCACCTGATCCGCAACTCGCTGAGCTTCGTGTCGTGGAAGGACCGCCGTTCGGTGATGCCCGATATCCGGGCGATCTACCGCGCCGAGACGGCCGAGGCGGCGGCGGCCAGGCTGGATGAGTTCGAGGCCCGGTGGGGCGCGCGCTACCCGGCGATCGGCCCGACCTGGCGGCGGGCCTGGGAGCACGTCGTGCCGATGTTCGCCTTCCCGCCGGCAATCCGCAAGATGATCTACACCACCAACGCGCTGGAGAGCCTGCACCGCAGCTTGCGCAAGATCATCAAGACCCGCGGCAGCTTCCCGAGCGACGAGGCGGCGGCCAAGCTATTGTTCCTGGCGATCCGCAACGCCGGCATCCATTGGAAGCGTCCGATTGAATGGACCGCCGCGATGGGGCAGTTTGCCATTCTGTTTGCCGACCGATTTTCGGTCTCAGCGCGCTGAGACCGAAAATCGAAAATGCCCGCTGCAATGCTTACACAGACTGTCGGACAGACCCGCGGTCGCCGCCGCGCTGTCTGAGCCTTGGTCAAACGGACAGACGGAAGGCCAGATCACCAAGCTGAAGCTCGTCAAGCGGCAGATGTATGGCCGTGCCAATCTCGATCTTCTTCGCGCCCGATTGATCGGAGCCGAACGATGAACCCTCAGTGTGCACCGAGATTGGGTCAGAGCCGAATAAGGACCCCGACACCGGTCGGCGCGTCTCGCGGCTGAACCCGCCCGAGCAGTGGGTGGTCCGCGACGAGCCGGACCTCAGGATCGTGCCGCAGCCGCTGTGGGACGCGGTCAGGGCGCGCCAGGAGGCGGTCGCCCTGGGCCCTCAGACAGCAGTCCGCAACGCCGAGCGGCCGCCGTGGGAGCGGCGCCGGCCGCGCTTCCTGCTCTCCGGGCTGGTGAAGTGCGGGGTCTGCGGCGGCGGCTACGTCCAGATCAGCAAGAGCCTGCTCGGCTGCGCCAGCGCCCGCAACAAGGGCACCTGCGCCAACCGCCTCAACATCCGCCGCGACACGCTGGAGGCGACCATCCTCGACGGGCTCAAGGCCCGGCTGATGGACCCCGAGCTGTTCAAGGTGTTCGTCAGCGAGTTCCACGCCGAGCTCAACCGGCTGCGCGGCAACGCCGACGCCGAGCAGGAAGCGATGCGCAGCGAGATCGCCCGCATCGACCGGCAGCTGGAGCGGCTGGTCGACGCGGTACTCGCCGGCGGCGACGCCCGCGTGCTCAACGCCCGCATGCGCGACCTGGAGGAGCGCCAGCAGGCCCTCAAGACCAAACTCGATCAAGCCGGGACGCCACTGCCCCGGCTGCATCCCAACCTGGCCGAGGTCTACCGGCAGAAGGTGGCCGCGTTGCACGAGGCGCTGGCCGATCCTGCGCAGGGCCATCAGGCGATGGAGCAGGTCCGCGCGCTGGTGGAGAAGATGGAGCTGAAGCCGGAGGGCGGCGAGCTTCGGATCGACCTCTACGGCGCGCTCGCGGGGATCCTGGCGCTGTGCGAGACCGGCAACAGCACAAAGCCCGGTCGCGAGGTCCGGGCTTTGTGTGAGCAATTAGAGGTGGTTGCGGGGGCAGGATTTGAACCTGCGACCTTCAGGTTATGAGCCTGACGAGCTACCGGGCTGCTCCACCCCGCGTGAGAGGGCGTATTGGGTTGGTTTGGCGTTTCGGAACAATGGGTTTGGGGATTTGAGTTTTTTGGGGCTGTGTTCGGAGGGCCCGGCGGCGACCTACTCTCCCACGTCTTGAGACGCAGTACCATTGGCGCGGAAGGGTTTCACGGCCGAGTTCGGGATGGGATCGGGTGGGGGCCCTTCGCTATGACCACCGGGCTGTCGGAACACGGCCCCGCCCGCTTGGCGGGCTGGGTTTGGCGCCTGCATGGCGGGGGGTGTGTCGGTGTGACGAGGTCTTGGCGTGCGGGCCCTTGGGGGCCTGCGGCCGGCCGGGATCGGGTCCCGGGGCGTGTGTCTTCTGGTCTTGGATCTGTGCATGGATGGTCTGGCCGGCCGGGGTCTCATCGGCTGATGAGGGCCCGTCCGGGATCTGGCAAGCCTGTCGAGCGATTAGTAAAGCTCAGCTTCACGCGTTACCGCGCTTCCACATGCTTCCTATCAACGTGGTGGTCTACCACGGCTCTCAGGCGAGACCTGGTTTTGAGGGGGGTTTCCCGCTTAGATGCATTCAGCGGTTATCCCGTCCGCACTTAGCTACCCGGCGATGCGGCTGGCGCCACAACCGGTCCACCAGAGGTGCGTCCATCCCGGTCCTCTCGTACTAGGGACAGCGCCTCGCAAGTCTCGTACACCCACGGCAGATAGGGACCGAACTGTCTCACGACGTTCTAAACCCAGCTCACGTACCACTTTAAATGGCGAACAGCCATACCCTTGGGACCTGCTCCAGCCCCAGGATGTGATGAGCCGACATCGAGGTGCCAAACCTCCCCGTCGATGTGGACTCTTGGGGGAGATCAGCCTGTTATCCCCGGCGTACCTTTTATCCGTTGAGCGATGGCCCTTCCACGCGGGACCACCGGATCACTAGGACCGACTTTCGTCTCTGCTCGACTTGTCAGTCTCGCAGTCAGGCGGGCTTGTGCCCTTACACTCAACAGCTGATGTCCGACCAGCCTGAGCCCACCATCGCGCGCCTCCGTTACTCTTTGGGAGGCGACCGCCCCAGTCAAACTACCCACCATGCAGGGTCCCGGACCCGGATCACGGGCCGCGGTTAGACGCCAGAGAACGAAAGGGTGGTATTTCAAGGGTGGCTCCACGCGACCTGGCGGCCGCGCTTCAAAGCCTCCCACCTATCCTACACATTCACCCTCTAACGCCACTGCAAAGCTATAGTAAAGGTGCACGGGGTCTTTCCGTCTGACCGCGGGAACTCCGCATCTTCACGGAGAATTCAATTTCGCTGAGCCGATGTTGGAGACAGTGGGGAAGTCGTTACGCCATTCGTGCAGGTCGGAACTTACCCGACAAGGAATTTCGCTACCTTAGGACCGTTATAGTTACGGCCGCCGTTTACCGGGGCTTCGATTCAAAGCTTGCACCTCTCCTCTTAACCTTCCGGCACCGGGCAGGCGTCAGACCCTATACGTCGCCTTGCGGCTTCGCAGAGCCCTGTGTTTTTAGTAAACAGTCGCCACCCCCTGGTCTGTGCCCCCGACCCCTGGTTGCCCAAGGACCGGGCCCTCTTCTCCCGAAGTTACGAGGGCATTTTGCCGAGTTCCTTCAACATCGTTCTCTCAAGCGCCTTGGTATACTCTACCAGTCCACCTGTGTCGGTTTCGGGTACGGTCATACGTGGAAGCTATTTCCTGGAACGGCTTCACCGCACGGACAATCCGATCAGCCCGCACGATACACGCCATCCGTCACTTTCCACTGGCCCAGGACTATTAACCTGGTTCCCATCGACTACGCCTTTCGGCCTCGCCTTAGGGGCCGGCTCACCCTCAGCGGATTAGCCTTGCTGAGGAACCCTTGGACTTGCGGCGAGAGGGTTTCTCACCCTCTTTGTCGCTACTCATGTCAGCATTCGCACTTCCGATACCTCCAGGACCCCTCACAGGTGTCCCTTCGCAGGCCTACGGAACGCTCCGCTACCGCTCGGACGCAAGCGTCCGAACCCGCAGCTTCGGTGTGTGGTTTGAGCCCCGGTACATCTTCGGCGCAGGACGGCTTGCCTAGACCAGTGAGCTATTACGCTTTCTTTAAAAGATGGCTGCTTCTAAGCCAACTTCCTGGTTGTCTTGGCCTTCCCACTTCCTTTCCCACTTAACCACAACTTGGGGACCTTAGCTGGCGGTCAGGGCTGTTTCCCTCTCGTCCCTGGACCTTAGCACCCAAGGACTGTCTGCCGCGCTCTGCTCTGCGGTATTCGGAGTTTGGTTAGGTTTGGTAAGCCTCGCGGCCCCCTAGCCCATCCAGTGCTCTACCCCCGCAGGCAATACGCGACGCGCTACCTAAATAGCTTTCGCGGAGAACCAGCTATCTCCGGGTTTGATTGGCCTTTCACCCCTAGCCACAGGTCATCCCCTGACTTTTCAACGTCAGTGGGTTCGGTCCTCCAGTGCGTGTTACCGCACCTTCAACCTGCCCATGGCTAGATCACCCGGTTTCGGGTCTGATCCGACGAACTCATCCGCCCTGTTAAGACTCGCTTTCGCTGCGCCTACACCTTCCGGCTTAAGCTTGCTCGCCAGACCAACTCACTGACCCATTATACAAAAGGTACGCCGTCACGGGCTCGCCTCCGGCGACCCCTCTTTCCCTTTGTTCCCTCAAGCGCCGGGCGCGGGCCATCCGGCCCGCTTGGCTTTCGGCGCATAAGCGCCGGCGCGCGGTCGCGCTTGCCTCAGCCCCTCGCGGGGCTTCGGATTGGCGCAACCCCCGCAAGGCCAAGGCCTTGGCCGTAGATCCGAAGACCATCCGGCCGGGGAACGAGATGTCTGGAAAGAGTCTGTGCGGCTCACCGTAGGTGAGCCCGCTCCGACTGCTTGTAGGCATCCGGTTTCAGGAACTGTTTCACTCCCCTCGTCGGGGTGCTTTTCACCTTTCCCTCACGGTACTGGTTCACTATCGGTCGCTGAGGAGTACTTAGGCTTGGAGGGTGGTCCCCCCACGTTCAGACAGGGTTTCACGTGCCCCGCCCTACTCGAGGACGATCGAGAACACTACCAGTACGGGACTGTCACCCCCTGTGGTCCGCCTTTCCAGACGGTTCCTGTTCTCTCTCGATCGCCACTGGCCTGGTCCGCGTTCGCTCGCCACTACTAACGGAGTCTCGGTTGATGTCCTTTCCTCCGGGTACTGAGATGTTTCAGTTCCCCGGGTTCGCTTCTTGACCCTATGGATTCAGATCAAGATGACCGCCAGAAGATAGAGTTAAGAGTTCCGTGAAGCGCAAACTTGCGTTTGCGCCGGCACCAGCCCGCTCCCGCCCCTGACCAGAATAACTGGCCAACCACCCCAAGCCTACCCGCGAAGGGTGCTTGGGCCGGATGAGCGGGCTTACGCAACCGCCACCATCACCAAACCCTTAAATTCTATCTTCTGAAGTCGGGTTGCCCCATTCGGAGATCCGCGGATCAAAGGGTGCTCTCCCCTCCCCGCGGCTTTTCGCAGAGTGCCACGTCCTTCATCGCCTCTCAGCGCCAAGGCATCCACCAGATGCCCTTACCAAAACGCTTGCCAGCAAACCAAACGCATCCACGCCCAGATCGAAGACCAGAACGCAGACACGCCCCGCATCCCGCCACACCAGCCAGCCCGACCGCCGGCCCGCACGCCCGCACGCCCCCGAAGGGCCGCGCCGTCACGCGAACCTGGCCTGCCGATCCAGCACGGCATGCAACGCGATGCATGCGGCTTGTTTGCAAGACCTCGTTGAACAGACGCCCATCCCGCCGTTCCCGCAGCGCCCAGCCGCACGCCCCGAAGGACACGCCGCCAATCCGCCCAGGTCCGGCACGATGCCGCCTGTTCCATTGTTCCGATTCACCATGTCAAACAACCCGCCGGGCATGCCGCCCGGACAATCCCCGCTTCGTACCGAAGCCAGGAGCCAGGGGACCCCTCCGTCCCCTCGCCGCTCGCTTCCGCAACCCGCGCCCGCCGAACCCGCCTCGCACCTGGCCGGCGCGACAAGTGGTGGGCCTGAGAAGAGTCGAACTTCTGACCTCACCCTTATCAGGGGTGCGCTCTAACCAACTGAGCTACAGGCCCGTAGCCCTCTCGTCCCGCCCGCCGCCAGCCTCTCTCCGCCAGCACCGCTCCGACAGCCTCTCTCCGGCAACGGCGCCGCCTGGTGGAGGTGCCCTGGTGGAGGTGCCCTGGTGGAGGTGCCCTGGTGGAGGTGCCCTGGTGGAGGTGAACGGGATCGAACCGATGACCTCCGGCTTGCAAAGCCGGCGCTCTCCCAGCTGAGCTACACCCCCGAGGGCCACGGCCGACCGGACCGCCCCAAGCCGGGCCGCCCAGACAAGACCGCCCAAACAAGGCCGCCAAACGGCCATACCGCCAGGCCAAACAGCCTGGACACGGGTTCCCGATGGAAGGGATACGCAGACGGCGGCCTCGGCACGCCTGATTGAAGCACCGGATCCCCTGCCGCCGAAGCGGCAACCGGATCCGATCCTTAGAAAGGAGGTGATCCAGCCGCAGGTTCCCCTACGGCTACCTTGTTACGACTTCACCCCAGTCGCTGACCTCACCGTGGTCGGCTGCCTCCCCAATCCGAAGATCAGGGTTAGCACACCGGCTTCGGGTCAAGCCAACTCCCATGGTGTGACGGGCGGTGTGTACAAGGCCCGGGAACGTATTCACCGTGGCATGCTGATCCACGATTACTAGCGATTCCACCTTCATGCCCTCGAGTTGCAGAGGACAATCCGAACTGAGACGGCTTTTGGAGATTAGCTCACCGTTGCCGGATCGCTGCCCATTGTCACCGCCATTGTAGCACGTGTGTAGCCCAGCCCATAAGGGCCATGAGGACTTGACGTCATCCCCGCCTTCCTCCGGCTTGTCACCGGCAGTTCCCCTAGAGTGCCCGGCCGAACCGATGGCAACTAAGGGCGAGGGTTGCGCTCGTTGCGGGACTTAACCCAACATCTCACGACACGAGCTGACGACAGCCATGCAGCACCTGTGTGGGGCCCAGCCGAACTGAAGGATCCCGTCTCCGAGACCCAAAACCCCCATGTCAAGGGCTGGTAAGGTTCTGCGCGTTGCATCGAATTAAACCACATGCTCCACCGCTTGTGCGGGCCCCCGTCAATTCCTTTGAGTTTTAACCTTGCGGCCGTACTCCCCAGGCGGTCGGCTTAATGCGTTAGCGCCGACACCGAACAGCTTGCTGCCCAGCGTCTAGCCGACATCGTTTACGGCGTGGACTACCAGGGTATCTAATCCTGTTTGCTCCCCACGCTTTCGCGCCTCAGCGTCAGATACGGTCCAGGTCGCCGCCTTCGCCACCGGTGTTCTTCCCAATATCTACGAATTTCACCTCTACACTGGGAATTCCACGACCCTCTCCCGTCCTCAAGACCGCCAGTATCAAGGGCAATTCCGAGGTTGAGCCCCGGGATTTCACCCCTGACTGAGCGGTCCGCCTACGCGCCCTTTACGCCCAGTAATTCCGAACAACGCTAGCCCCCTTCGTATTACCGCGGCTGCTGGCACGAAGTTAGCCGGGGCTTCTTCTACGGGTACCGTCATCATCGTCCCCGTCGAAAGGGCTTTACAACCCGAAGGCCTTCTTCACCCACGCGGCGTTGCTGGATCAGGGTTGCCCCCATTGTCCAATATTCCCCACTGCTGCCTCCCGTAGGAGTCTGGGCCGTGTCTCAGTCCCAGTGTGGCTGATCATCCTCTCAGACCAGCTACCGATCGAAGCCTTGGTAAGCCATTACCCCACCAACGAGCTAATCGGACGCGGGCCCATCCCAAGGCGATAAATCTTTCCCCCCGAAGGGGCTCATACGGTATTAGCGCCAGTTTCCCGGCGTTATTCCGTACCTCAAGGCAGGTTCCCACGCGTTACTCACCCGTGCGCCACTCTCACCAGACCGAAGCCTGGATCCCGTTCGACTTGCATGTGTTAAGCACGCCGCCAGCGTTCGTTCTGAGCCAGGATCAAACTCTCAGGTTCAACCTCGCCAGACCCATCCAGCACCAGTCGCCCAGCACCAAACAAACCCAGCTCAATCGATCAAGGTCACCCGACAGTTGTCTCCCCCGTGCCCCAAGCCCAGACCAAAGAAGCCAAAACCCCAATAGCCCAAACCAAAAGCACAAGAAAACGTACGCATCCAGAAATGCGACAAACAACCGCCATGGCGCCCCATGCACCAAAGCCGCCGCCCGCGCATCCCTTCCATCTCTCCATCACAATGTCAAATAGCCACGGCCGTCGCGCCAAGCACGGACACAAACCGACCCGCCACCGAAACAGCCCAGGCTGAGCCGGCTGGCGAGACATCATGTCCATGAAGGTTCGGGCGCACGCCGAACAGACCGCCTATATACACATCCCGGCCGAGGCGCGCAAGGACGATTGTCGCGAAATCGTCACGCCGCCGGCCGCGACATGCCACCGCAGGGCGGCGACCCCTGCGCCGGCCTCCCTCTGCGCCGACCGGGGCGGCACGCAACGGCGCCGCCCCGCATTCCGTTCGCTCAGCGCTTCGAGAACTGGAAGCTGCGCCGCGCCTTGCGCTTGCCGTACTTCTTGCGCTCGACCACGCGGCTGTCGCGGGTGAGGAAGCCGCCGGACTTCAGCGCCGGGCGCAGGCCGGGCTCGTAACAGACCAGCGCATTGCTGATGCCGTGGCGTACCGCGCCGGCCTGGCCGGACAGGCCGCCGCCGGCGACGGTGCAGTTGACGTCGAACTGGTTCAGCCGCTCCGCCGCCGCGAACGGCTGGGCCAGCAGCATGCGCAGCACCGGCCGCGCGAAATACTGCTCGACCGCGCGGCCGTTGACGGTGACGCGGCCGCTGCCGGGCGACAGCCACACGCGGGCGACCGCGTCCTTGCGCTTGCCGGTGGCGTAGGCGCGGCCCTGGGCGTCGAGCTTCGGCTTCGGCGCCTCGGCCTCCGGCGCGCCGACGGCGCCGAGGTCCTTCAGGTCGGACAGGGTCTGGGTCTCGTTCGCCATCGGTCTAGTTCCGCTTGTTCTTCGGGTTCATCCCGGCCACGTCCAGCAGCTCCGGCTGCTGCGCCGCGTGCGGGTTGTCGGGGCCGGGATAGACCCGCAGGTGGCCGAGCTGGGTGCGGCCGAGCTTGCTCTTCGGCAGCATCCGCTCCACCGCCTTCAGGATCACCCGCTCGGGATAGCGGCCGTCCAGAATCTCGCCCGCCGTCGCCGACTTGATGCCGCCGGGGTGGCCGGTGTGGCGGTAGTAGACCTTGTCCTTCAGCTTCGCGCCGGTCAGCCGCACCTTCTCGGCATTGACGATCACCACGTGGTCGCCGCAGTCCATGTGCGGGGTGTAGGTCGGCTTGTGCTGCCCGCGCAGGCGGTCGGCGACGATCGCCGCCAGCCGGCCCAGGATCAGCCCGTCGGCGTCGATCAGCACCCAGCGCTTGTCGATCTCCGAGGCCTTCATCGAATAGGTTTTCATGCCGCAAGGCTCGCTTATGCAGACAGTCGGATCAGGGCGCGGGGTGTACGCGCCCGCGCGGGCCGCGTCAATGCAAAAGCGCGCGTCATGTGGATTTTTTCCGCTGTTTTTCAATCCGCTAGCATTGCGGTATATAGATACCGACATGCAGCCGGCGTTGACACGGCGCCGGCACGGCGGCGAAGATCGCCCGCGATCAGCACAGGAGCCGGCGATGGCCGAGGCGACAGGGGCGGCAGCCGCCGCCCGCGATACCGAGCCCGGCGCGGGCGAAGCCGCCCCGCTGGTGCTGCGCCACGACAGCGACGGGGTCGCGACGCTGACGCTGAACCGGCCGCGGCAGTACAACGCCCTGTCCGAGGAGATGCTCGACGCCCTCGCCGCCGCGCTCGCCGCCGTCGGCGGCGACGCGGCGGTGCGCGTGGCGGTGATCGCCGGGGCCGGCAAGGCGTTCTGCGCCGGCCACGACCTCAAGCAGATGCGGGCCAGGCCCGACCAGGCCTATTACCGCGCCCTGTTCGCCAAGTGCTCGACCGTGATGCAGGCGGTGGCGGCGCTGCCGGTGCCGGTGGTGGCCCGGGTGCACGGCATCGCCACGGCGGCCGGCTGCCAGCTGGTCGCCCAGTGCGACCTGGCGGTGGCGTCGACCGAGGCGCGTTTCGCCGTGTCCGGCATCGATGTCGGCCTGTTCTGCTCGACGCCGGCGGTGCCGCTGAGCCGCGCGATCGGGCGCAAGGCAGCGATGGAGATGCTGATGACCGGTGGCTTCATCGACGCCGAGACCGCGCTGGCCCGCGAGGCTGGTCAACCGGGTGGCGCCGCCGGAGGCGCTGGACGCGGCGGTGGCCGCGCTGACCGCCGCGATCGCCGCCAAGTCGCCGGTGGCGGTGCGCACCGGCAAGGCGCTGTTCTACCGCCAGCTCGAGCTCGCGGCCTGGCCGACGCCTATGCGCTGGCCGGCGAGACCATGGCCTGCAACATGATGGCGGAGGATGCCGGCGAGGGCATCGACGCCTTCATCGCCAAGCGGCCGCCGGTCTGGCGCGGCCGCTGAGCGCAGGCGGGCGGCCGCGCCGGCGCGCGCCTTGATTTCGGCGGCGCCGGCTGGCATGTCCAGCGGCTGAACCGCAAGCGCACAGGGCGGGCATGGACCACGACAGCTACAGCAACGACTATCTGCGCGCCATCCTCGGCCGGGTGAAGACCATCGCCATGGTCGGCGCCAGCGCCAACTGGAACCGTCCCAGCTTCTTCGCCATGAAGTATCTGCAGGACAAGGGCTATCGCATCATCCCGGTCAACCCGCGCGAGGCCGGCAACGCGATCCTCGGCGAGACGGTGTGCGCCGGCCTCGACGCCCTGCCCTGCGCGGTCGACATGGTCGACATCTTCCGCAACGCCGAGGCGGCCGGCCCGATCACCGACGACGCCATCCGCATCGGCGCCAAGGTGGTGTGGATGCAGCTGGGCGTGCGCAACGACGAGGCCGCCGCGCGGGCGGAGGCGGCCGGGCTGGACGTGGTGATGAACCGCTGCCCCAAGATCGAATATGCCCGGCTCCACGGCGAGCTCGGCTGGAACGGCTTCAATTCGCGCGTCATCTCGTCGAAGCGGCGCAAACTGAGGGAAAAGCAATGAGCCAGGACCACACCCCGGGATTCAACACGCTCGCCATCCACGCCGGCGCGGCGCCCGATCCGGCCACCGGCGCGCGCGCGCTGCCGATCTACCAGACCACCTCCTATGTGTTCGACGACGTCGACCACGCCGCCTCGCTGTTCAACCTGCAGACGGTCGGCTTCATCTATTCCCGCCTGACCAACCCGACCGTGGCGGCGCTGGAGGAGCGGGTGGCGGCGCTGGAGAACGGCCGCGGCGCCACCGCCACCTCGTCCGGCCATGCCGCGCAGATCCTCGCCTTCTTCCCGCTGATGCACCCGGGCGACGAGATCGTGGCGGCGAAGAAGCTTTATGGCGGCTCGCTGAACCAGATGGCGCACAGCTACAAGAAGTTCGGCTGGAACGCGAAGTTCGTCGACCCCGACGACCCGGAGAACTTCCGCGCCGCGATCACACCGCAGACCAAGGCGCTGTTCATCGAGAGCCTGGCCAACCCCGGCGGCGTGGTGGTCGACATCGCCGCGGTCGCCGCGATCGCGCACGAGGCCGGCGTGCCGCTGATCGTCGACAACACCATGGCCAGCCCGGCGCTGTGCCGGCCGCTGGAGCACGGTGCCGACATCGTCGTGCACTCGACCACCAAGTTCCTGTCCGGCAACGGCACCTCGGTCGGCGGCATCGTCGTCGACAGCGGCCGCTTCGACTGGGCGCAGAACGCCAAGTTCCCCAGCCTGACCACGCCGGCGCCGGAATATCACGGGCTGACCTTCTACGAGACCTTCGGCGACATGGCCTACACCGTCTACGGCCACGCCATCGGCCTGCGCGACCTCGGCCCCAGCCAGGCGCCGATGAACGCCTGGATCACCATGCTCGGCATCGAGACGCTGGGCCTGCGGATGGAGCGGCACAGCCAGAACGCGCTGAAGGTGGCGGAATATCTCGAGGCGCACCCGGCGGTTGCCTGGGTCAACTACGCCGGCCTGCCGTCCAGCAAATACAAGGCGCTGGCCGACAAGTACCTGCACGGCGGCTATGGCGCGGTGTTCACCTTCGGGCTGAAGGGCGGCTACGACGCCGGCGTCGCGCTGGTCGAGAGCGTGGAGCTGTTCAGCCACCTCGCCAACATCGGCGACACCAAGTCGCTGATCATCCACCCGGCCTCGACCACCCACCGCCAGCTGACGCCGGAAGGCCTGGCCGCAGCCGGCGCCGGACCCGACGTGGTGCGGCTGTCGATCGGCATCGAGGACGTCGCGGACATCATCGCCGACCTGGCCCAGGCGCTGGACAAGGCCAGCGAGGCGGCGGCACAGGCGGCGGAATAACCGCCGCCCGCCGCCGCACTGAGGGGCGCGCGTTCAGGCCACCGGCGGCGGGTGGCCGGCGTGCGTTTCCATATAGCCTTCGATCTCGGCTTCCAGCTCCGACATCGCCTCGCCGCCGGCCATCAGGTCGGTGATCGCCTCGCGGGTCTTCTCGCCGCGGCGGAAGTCCGCCGCCAGCGCGCCGCGGATCAGCACGGCATAGTGGTCGCCCACGGTCATCGCGTGCGTCACCTGGTGGGTGATGAAGACGACCGCCAGCCCGCGCCGCTTGGCCTCCAGCACGATGCGCAGCACATGCGCGGCCTCCTTCACGCCGAGCGCGGCGGTCGGCTCGTCGAGGATCAGCACGCGGGCGCCGAAATGCACGGCGCGGGCGATCGCCAGCGACTGGCGTTCGCCGCCGGACAGCCCGCCGACCAGCCGGTCGCCGTCGTCGATGCGGGTGATGCCGAACGCCTTCACCGCCCTGACGGCGATCTCGTTGGCCTTCTTGCGGTCGTAGACCTTGAACGGCCCCCAGCCCCTGCTGGGCTCGACCCCGACGAAGAACGACCGCCCGATGCTCATCAGCGGGAAGGTGCCGCCGAACTGGTGCACGGTGGAGATGCCGCGGTCGGCGGCGTCGCGCGGCCTGTCGAAGCTGATCTCCTGGCCGTCCATCAGGATGCTGCCGCGGGTCGGCTTGTGCACGCCGGCGAGGATCTTGATCAGGGTCGACTTGCCGGCGCCGTTGTCGCCGAGCAGGCACAGCACCTCGCCCTGGTGCACCTTCAGCGAGATCTCGTGCAGCACGTCGATCGGCCCGAACGACTTGTCGACGTTCCGAAGCTCGAGAATGGGCGTACGCTCGGTCATCGCCGCTGTCCCCCTATCTCTTCTTCGGGCCGGCATAGCTCAGCGCCATCCGGCGAAAGGTGTTGTTCATCAGCACCGCGATCAGCAGCATCACGCCGATGATCAGGTTGGACAGGTTGCGGTCGAAATCGGTGTAGCTGATGCCCTGGGTCACCATCGCGAAGGTGACGGTGCCGAACACGATGCCGATGACCGAGCCGAAGCCGCCGGTCAGCAGCACGCCGCCGACCACCACCGAGATGATCGAGTTGAAGATCAGCGCGAAATTGGTCGAGGTCTGCGCCGAGTTGAAGGTCAGCGTCTGGCAGAAGCCGGCGAAGGTGGCGCACATCGACGACAGCATGAACAGGCCGATCGTCAGCCTGCGCGTCGGGATGCCGGCGTTGCGGGCGCTGACCTTGTCGCCGCCCAGCGCGTAGAGCCAGTTGCCCCAGGGCGAGAAGTGCAGGAAGAACATGCACAGCGCGATCAGCGCCAGCCACCAGACGATGATCACCTGATAGCCGCCCAGGTAGAACTCGCCGAACACCGCCTTGGCCCAGGCCGGCGCCGCCAGCGCGACGCGGGTCGAATCGGTCAGCAGCAGCGACATGAACAGGGTGACTCCGGCCACCGCGAACAGCGTGCCCATGGTCACGATCAGCGACGGCACGGCGGTGCGGACCACGATCATGCCGTTGACCCAGCCGACCAGCGCGGCGAAGGCCATGGTGATCGCGATGCCCAGCGGGATCGGCAGCTCGTAGAAGCCGGAGACGATGCCGAGGATCATCGCGCCCGCCGGCATCATCGCGCCGACCGAGATGTCCAGCTCGCCGGCGATCATCAGGAAGCCGATCGGCAGCGCGACGATGCCCAGCGTCGCCGCGACGTTAAGCCAGCTGGAGATGCCGTTGACGATGAATGTCGTGCCGCCGAAGATCGAGAAGAACACGAAGACGAAGACCATGCCGAGAAACGCGCCGGTCTCCGGCCTTCTGATCAGGCCGCCGAGCGAGGGGCCGGAGCGCGGGTTCGCGCCGCCCTGCTGCGCCTCAGCATGCACTGCTTGGCTGGCCATGCCGATTTCCCTGCCGAGCTGTCCCGGGTGTCGCGGATCATGCCTGCCGGCGTCCGGCCCGTGAAGGGCCGGGTGCGCCGGCAGGCACAAACGGGTCAGGCTTGCCGGCCTAGCGGGCGCCCCGCTCGACGCCGACGAGCGCGGACTGGATGTTCGACGCGTCGACGATCGCCGGGCCGGTCAGCACCGGATCGGTCGCCAGTTCGGTGCCGAAGTCGATATGCGCCGCCAGCATCGAGGTGGCGAGGAAGCCCTGCAGATAGGGCTGCTGGTCGATCGCCATCGTCTGGGTGCCGGCCGCGATGCGGTCCAGCACGGCCGGGCTGAGGTCGAAGGTGCCGAGCAGCACGCGGTCGGATGCGCCGGCCTGCTCGATGCCGACGGCCGCGGCGTCGGACGCCCAGGCCGCCAGGGTGATCACGGCGTCGATCGAGTCGTCGTTCAGCAGCTCGGCGCGGATCGCCTCGGCGGTGCCGGTGACGTTCTGGTCAAGGTTGGCCGGCAGCGGCAGGCGCACGACCTCGGCGCCGTGCCGCGACGCGCCCTCGGTCACGCCGTCGCACCGCGTCTCCAGGTTGACCGCGCCCGGCACCTGGATGTGGCAGAGGATCTTGGTCGCGCCGTTCTGCGCCAGATACTCGCCGCCGGCGACGCCGGCCACATACTCGTCGGAACCGAAGTAGTTCAGGCCGTGGATGTCGTCCTTCACGTCGGCGCCGGAGTTGTACATCATGATGACGATGCCCTGCTCGGCGGCCGCCTGCAGCGCGGGCACCTGCGATTCCGGCACCCACACCGGAATGGCGATGCCGTCGACGCCCTGGCTGACGGCGGTGTTGATCAGCTGCACCAGATCGGGTCCGAAATTGTCGTAGTTCTGGGTCCGCAGATAGTTGACAGAGCCGCCGTTGGCCTCGACCACCAGCGTGGCGTCGTCGACGCCCTTCTTGATCAGGTTGAAGAAGCCGTCGTCGATCGAGCCGGCGATCACGGCGATGTCGGCCGCCATCGCGCTGCCGGACATCAGGGCGACGACGGCGGTGGCGGTCAGGGTCTTCACTGGTTGCATGGACATTTCCTCCCGGTTTGTTTGCCGCTCTGCGACGGCGGTTGCGTAATGGTCTCGTCTGCCCGTGCCGGCGCGCACCCGGCCGGGCACCAAGGCGTCACTCCAGCGTGGCGCCAAGCTTTCTGGCGTTCATCCGCGCGCGTTTCCTCTCGAAGCGGGCCTGCATCCGGGCATCGCCGGCCTTGGTGCCGTCGTGCCAGGTGCCGAACCACCGATCGAGCGGGACCAGGCCCTCGCCGCCGTAGTTCACCTCGAAATACTTGTGATGCAGGTAGTGGGCGTAGGCCTCGCTTCTGATGAAGGCCTTGCCGGCGATCTCCAGCCGGTCGAAACCGATGTGGCCGTTGATCGCGCCGAAGCCGGCGACGTGCAGCTGGAACAGGCCGACGATCGGGTTGGACGGGATCACCAGGTGCCACAGCGCGACAGCGTGGTAGAGCAGGCTTTCCACCGGGTGCATCGACAGCGACGACCACGGCGTCGGGTTGATCGAGTTGTGGTGGACCGAGTGGACCCACCGGTAGAGCGGCCCCCAGTGGATCAGCCGGTGGATGAAAAAGAAGTGGATCTCGTGGATCGCCGGCACCAGCAGCACCTGCGCCGCCAGCCAGACCGGGTGGTCGGCCCAGCTCAGCCACGCCGCATAGCCGTTGGCGAAGCACCACAGCATGAACACCTCGACCGCGGTCCACAGCGGGATCGAGATCAGGAAGGTGCGCAGCGCATTGTCGACGTTCTGGCTCTTGAACCAGAACACGTCCGAGCGCTGATCGCCGGGGAACTTGGCGTTGTACTTGAACCGGTTGCCCTGGCTGCGCTGCGCGTAGAAGCGCAGCTCGATCGCGCCGAACAGCACCAGCACCGCGGCGGCGTTGACGCCCAGCAGCCACAGGGCCCAGCCCCAGCCGAGCTCGCGCATCGTCGCGACGTCGGGCACGACGAAGAACCAATAGGCCAACGCCGTGGCCATGTGCAGCGCGTTCCAGGGAAACAGATAGCCGGGGAGCCACTTCAGGATCTTCACCGGGTCGAACGGGCGCTGCCAGAACGGCGCGATCTCCAGCCCGGCGCTCGGCGCCCAGTCGCCCCGCTTGTTGCGCGTCCCGCTCTGCAGATCGTCCATCGCGCCCCCTCCACCCGGGCCGCTGCGGGCCCGAGACAACGCTGCGCGGAGCGGTATGGCATTGACCCGAATCGTTCAAGCAGCGATGATACTTATTGACAATTTTTGTCTCATTGATCTCAGCAAGCGGCGATCTGTTGAGATGAAATGAAACGGAATTCTGGACATGGCGCGACCCACCATTCGTGACCTCGCCCAGGCGGCCGGCGTGTCGGTTTCGACCGTCAACCGGGTGCTGGGCAACGCCGGCACGGTGCGGCAGGCCACGATGCAGCGGGTGCACGCGGCGGCGGAGCGCATCGGCTTCTACGGCCTCGGCGCGATCCGAAGCCATGTCGCGGCCAGCCGCCCGAAGCACCGCTTCGGCTTCCTGCTGCAGCAGCCCACGCGCGCCTGGTACCGCAGTCTCGGCCAGGCGCTGGAGGCGGCAGCGGCACGCATCGAGGACCGCGAGATCGACGTGCGGATCGAGTTCGCCGCCGATCTGTCGCCGCAGCACGTGGCGTCGCGCCTGGTCGCGCTCGGCGACGACTGCGACGCCGTCGGCGTGGTCGCCGCCGTCCACCCGCTGGTCAAGCAGGCGGTGGAGACGCTGCGCCAGCGCGGCGTGCCGGTATTCGCGCTGATCTCGCAGCTTTCGGCGACCGGCGACGTCCACTATGTCGGGCTCGACAACTGGAAGGTCGGCCGAACCGCGGCCTGGGCGTTCGCGCACATCTGCAGGGCACCGGGCAAGCTCGGCATCCTGGTCGGCAACCATCGCTACCGCTGCCAGGAGATGAACGAGAGCGGATTCCGTTCCTATTTCCGGGAGTTCGCCCCCGCCTTCACCCTGCTGGAGCCCCTGTCGACGTTCGAGACGGCGGCCATCGCAGAGGAGATGACCGAACGGCTGCTGCGCGAGCATCCGGACCTGACCGGCCTGTTCATCTCCGGCGGCGGCATCACCGGCGCCATCGCGGCGCTGCGCGCCAGCGGCCGGGCCGGCGACCTGGTGGCGGTCGGCTACGAGATGATGGACGCCACGCGGACCGCGCTGGTCGACGGCGTGCTGACCCTGGTGATCGCCCATCCGCTCGCCCGGCTGGCCGCGGAGACGATCGGCGGCATGATCGCCGCCGCGCCCGCCGCGGCCGACGCCGCCACGCGCACCGTCGTGCTGCCCTTCGACATCTTCACGCGCGAGAACATCTGAGTCGCAGGCTCATTCGATCTAAGAATATATACTATATTTCAAATATTTACGGAGCAGTCTTTGCATATCTTATGAAGCACGCCGTCGATCCGCGACAGCCGGCCGGCATGAACCGATCGGCGCCGCCATGCGACCTCCGGTAAGACCGCAGATCCTGGAGGACACGATCATGAACCCACGACGCATCGCCGCCCTCACGGCCCTGTTCGGCGCACTCGTCGCCTCTTCGTCCGCCATGGCCGACGGGCCCTATCAGTTGCAGCAGGTCCAGCCGCCGCGGCTCGTGCCGATCATGCGCTGCGAGGTCACGCCGCTCGGCAGCGGCGGCGGGGTCTGGGTGTTCAACGGCGCCAGCGTGCCGTTCACCCTGCCGCAGGGCACGCAGCTCGCCTGGCAGACCAGCGGCGGCCTCAGCGGCACCTTCACGGTGGGCGCCGGCGGGCTCGAGGCCGGTCACGGCATCCTGGTCGGCACCGCGCCAACCGGCCATAGCTGCTCCGCCCGCGTCGTCTAGAGCGATCTCAGTTTCGATGGGATAGTTGTTTTTAGATCAGTGTATTACAAACGGAATATGATCCAAGAACCTAGACATTTCGAGCCATAGGCAACCACGGGAACGGCGGCGGAGTGCCACGCGCTCCGCCGCTTGCGGTGCGCGCCTATTGCGGCAGCGCGCCGGACAGCGGATCCGGCTCGGACTCGACGACCTGACCCTCCAGCACCTGCCGCGCCGAAAGCTGGGCGCCGTAGTAGCCGTCGTTGGCGTCCTCATCCCAGGAGATGTCCGAGGCGCTGGCGGCGAGCCCGGCATAAATGCCCTCGGCATCCGACCAGACCACCACGTCGCTGCCGTCGGTCGACACCCCGGCCCCGGCGCTGAGGTCGACGATGGCGAAGCCGGCTCCGGCCTCGAGCGAGAAGGCGCTGCCGTCCTTGAAGGCGTCGACGGCCCGGTCGCTCATCAGCATCATCACCACCGGGCCTTCGGTGAAGCCGATCTGCGCGCCGGCGCTGACCGCGGCGATGTCGTAGAAGGCCGGCGCGCTCCAGCCGGCGGCGGTGCGCGCGGTCATCACGCCGTTGCCGCCCCAGCCGCCGACCAGCACCGCGCCCTGCGCGAAGTCCGGCACGACGTAGACGCCCTTGGCCTGCTGGGCCAGCGACAGCGCATTCGGGTCGGCCTTCATCGCGGCGACGACCTCTGCCGCCTGCTGCACCAGCACGGTCGCTTCCATCGCGTCGCGGTTGTCGGCGGCCAGGGCCGGCGCGGCGGCCAGCATCGCGGTCAGCGAGACGCCGCCGATCCTGTTGGCAAGGCGCATGACGAATTCTCCATTGTCGTTTCGGGACTGCTGTGAGCGTACCCATGCCCGTACCGGAAGTTGGGTTCTCCGCCAGCCGCTCGAACGAGGGGCGATGCACGCGCCCCGGATCCGCAGTATGCCTCGGCGCGCCATCCGGCGTAACACCCTTGTGGAACCACAGGCCGGATGCCCTCTACCCCGTCCTCGATGCGGGAATCGGCGTTCAAACAGATCCTGGTCCAGTTCTCGCCCTACCTGCCGTCCGCGGTCTACAAGGCAGTCAAGGCCAAGCCGATCGGCGAGATCTACGAGATCTGCGATGCGGCGCGATACAAGGCGGTGTTCGACGTCACCTGGAACCGGACGTTCAAGCAGGCCAATTTCCAGATCTTCGGCGGCCGCGACGTGCCGGCTTCGGCCGTGCCGGCCTTCACCCTCGACGTCGAGGACGTGACTCGGCCGAAAGATCTACCTGCAGAGCGGCGTGATCGAATCCTGGGGCACCTACTACCACGAGGCGATCCACTACCTGCAGCACCGCGACCTCTACCCGATCTACTACGCCATCGGCGGCGCGGCGCCGTTCAAGATGGAAGGCCTGACCGAGTACTGCACCCGCTACGGCAGCTCCCGCGTCGCCCAGGAGCGCGAGCGGCACAACAGCTACCAGCGGAATTTCCTGCAGACCAAGTCGTGGATCGGCTCGGACCTGAAGCGCGAAGGCGACCTGTTCGAGGTCAATTTCCAGGGCACCGGCCTGCCCAAGGACGCCAGCAACGCCAAGATCGTAAACCTGTTGCAGGGCATCGTGCCATAAGCCTGCAGCCAGAAGGCTCTTGCGAAGTAGGTCCGTATCGGCCGCCGCGCGCGCCTGGCAGGTCGCCGCACGGGAGATGGAGCGGCCCGGCCGCGGCGCTGGCATCAGGGCAACGGGACCGCCCGCACCCCGGACCAGTTGCCGCGAAACGGCAACGGAGTCGCAATATAGCCCAGCCAGGCGCGCCCCGCCGACGGCGACGCTCCAGGTGCCCAGGCCGTCGCCGATCCCGCCGCCGGTTCCCACTGCGCGCGGATTGGCGGCGTCGGTCACGTCAACGAAGGCCACCTCTGCATCGCCGGCGGAAAGCGCGCGCGGATCAGCGACGGCCCGGCCTGCCAGCTGGTTGCTGTGCCCCTGACTGTTGAACCAGGCATTGCTGGCAGCGTCGCAGCCCCACGGGTTCAGCCGAACGGCTGCATCGCCGGATTGCACGTCGATCACCTCGAGACCGCAGTAGTCCTGCCGCAACATATGCCAACCCGGCGCGTACCAGCATCGTTGCTGTACGCCGATGGCTTCGGCACCCATCCGCGGATTGACAGCAACGGCTGACCTCGCGCGGTTGTTGCCGGCGTCGAAATGTCGAGCACCCAGGCCGCCGGCATCGTAGGCTGGGGATAAAGCAGGTTGCCATCGACGGCGAGGCCGCGCGGCCGGCTGCTGCGGCTCCGGGGTTCGCGCGCGGATAGCCAGGATCGGCTGAAACCGCGACAACTCGCGCAGCCGACCCGGATCCGAGACGTCGACGGCACCACCTGCGGTCCATCGCCGCGATCCAGGCGACCTGGCCTGATACCGCGATATCCGCCGCACCGTGCAGCCGCTCCGGTGCTCCGCCACAGGCCGACAACCGACGGCTGGGCCGGGTCGCCGACGTCCAGTACGGCAAGTCCCGCATGATCGCCACCGGCTATGAAGTGGTCGCCGAAAGCGCGGAGATAGAGACGGTCTCCGACCTGGTCCAGGTTGGTCGCGTCGAGCCCGCCGAGGCCGCCCGGTCGACCAGCGCCCCGGCTTCACTGCCGGCCTGGCCGCATCGCGCACGCACGCCGCCCGGTTTCAGCGCCGCGTAAGTGGATGGTCGGCCAGCCATATCGGCTTGAGCGCCAGCGGCAGATTGAATGGCGTCGGCATCGCCGCCAGGCGGTAGCGCCGACACCTCGTGGCAGCAGCTCAGCAATCCAGTACAGAGGCGTAGCAAGCAAGGCGCAACGCGTGCCGGCAGGACTTGCGCAAGTGCCCATGCTACTCCTTCGCGGTCGCCGTCGACGATGGTACGCCGTTCGGCGGATCGCTTGACTCCGGTTGAGGACGAAAGCCGGGCGCCATCTGCGGACGACAGGGTGGTCGGCCGTCAGCCAGTTCCGCCGGCGCCCGGCGCAGGCAGCACGATCGCCGCAATATACGTTCCGCCCAGGCGATGGCCAGCGCGAACCGGATCGAGTTCGCATCGAGGTGGTTCTCCGCCGAGTTTCGCGGTACCGCAGGGCCAGCTGCAATGATGGCCAGAATTGGCGAGTGCATTGCGGCGCACCGGACAGCCTACGCGCTTGCCCCTGACCTCGCTCCCGCTGCCATCATTCCCGGTCGCATTCAAACTGGGAGATGCGTGGATGACCAACGACGGCGGCGACAACCTGGCCCGGCGACGGTTCGCCGTGGCATCGCGTTCTTTTTCCGGCACGCTGGCCAGCGATGGTGCCGGTGAAGCTGAGCCGGAGGATCGGGCAGCCTGGCTGTCGGAACTGGACCCGTTCCTGCTGCTCGACGAATTCGGCTCCGAACGCGGCGTCGACTACATCGCCGGTTTCCCGACCACCGCACCGCGGCTTCGAGACGGTGACCTACATGCTGGCCGGGCGCATGCGCCACGGCGACAACCAGGGCAATGTCGGCCTGCTCGGCCCGGCAGCGTGCAGTGGATGACCGCTGGCCGCGGCATCGTCCATTCCGAGATGCCGGAACAGGAGGCGGGACGGGCTGATGGCCGGCTTCCAGCTCTGGGGTCAACCCGCTGGCTGCCGACAAGATGTGCCTGCCGCGCTATCAGGACATCCCGCCGGAGGACATCCCGGTGGTCGACGTCGGCGGCGGGGTGACCGTGAAGGCGATCGCAGGCCGGGTCGTCGGCGCCGACGGCCGCGCGGTCGAGGGCGCGGTCGACACCGGCGCGACCGAGCCGACCTTACTTGGACATCCACCGCCGGCGGGCGGGACCTACGCCCAGCCGCTGCCGCCGGCGCACAACGCCTTCGTCTACGTCCACGAGGGCCGCGTCGGCGTCGGTCCGGCCGATGCCGAAACGCCGCTCGACCGCGGCCGCATCGGCGTGCTCGGACCCGGCCGGGCCGCCCGGCTGGCGGCGCCGGACGGCCCGGCCAAGGCGCTGCTCGTTGCCGGCCGGCCGCTGGGCGAGCCGATCGTCCGCCACGGCCCGTTCGTGATGAACACGCGCGACGAGATCCGCCAGGCGGTCGAGGACTACATGGCCGGCCGGTTCTGATCGGCCGCACCCGGGGTGCGACAGCCTGCCGCAATACGACCGCCCCTGCGCCAAGCGGGTTGTGGCCGCGGCGCCAAGGCACGACATCTAGCGGCGCGCCCCGCGGCCCGCCATCTGGCCGATCTCGAGATCCGCAATGGCCTTGATCCGCCTTTCGAGCCTGACCATTCCCCTGCTGGCCGCGACGCTCGCCGGCTGCGGCACCGAGGCGACGGAGCAGGACGCCGCGCCGCAGGCCGCCGCGGCGGAGGCGCCGCCCGCCGTGGCGCTGGCAGTCGAGCAGTCGCTGGCGACGGTCGAGGCGTGGAGCGCGACGAGCAGCGCGCGACGGCATTGCTGGGCACCGGCACCCAGGTCGCCTTCACCACCAGCCTGAGCTCGCCCAGCGCGGCCTGGATCCGCCAGACGTTGGGCGAGAGCGGCGGAGCTGGCGTGCCGGGCCGGCGTCGCTGCCAGCATCGACCTGAACGGCGACGGCGAGGACGAACTGGTGGCACTGGCCCAGGCCCGCCCCTATTGCGGCGCCGGCCATGTCTGCGCCTCTGGATCTATCAGCACAGCGGCGACGAGTGGCACTGGATCAACACCGACCGCGATGCGGCGCGCACGGTCTGCCTGCTGCCGTCCAGCACGCTCGGCTATCGCGACCTGGTACCGGCAGCTGCACCACCGGTGATTGCAACTATCTGATCGCCTGGGACGGATCGACCCATCGCTGGTCGACCTGCGCTGATCCGTCCGTCTCAGCGCCGCGGCCGCGCCAGCGCGCTGCGCTGCCCCGGGGCGGTTCGCGCAGGGATCGATGGGCGATCAGGTTCTCGGATATCCGCGTCGGTCAGCGCGATCCGCTCCATCGCATAGTGCGGGCCGGCCAGGAACGCTGCCAGCCGCCGCGGCAGACCTCGGGCTGGTCGGCGATGTCCTGGAAGGCGGGCATCGGCCCGGAAGCGACCGGCGCCGGCCTGCATGCCGGGCACCTGATGGGCAGGTCGCGCAGAAGTTCTCCACGATCCAGCGGGCCGATTCCGCGTCGCCCTCGGCCAGCGCCGGTGCCGCCGCCGCGACCATGCCGGCAATCGCCAGCGCCCGCACTCCGATCGCTCCCATGATGCCTCCCTGCCGTCGCTCGGCGCCCGCCGGAACGCGGGCCCAGCCGAAACGAGCCTGTCGCGCCATTCCCCGCGACCGCATTGACCGGGATCAAGCGGCTCGCCCTCCTCGAGGCGGCGGAAGCCGTTACACCGGTGGAGGCGCGATGGCCGCGCCGGAGGACTGGCCCATGGGCGACCGCGCCCGACCCGGCTCCGGCGTGCGTTCCAGCGGCAGGCGACGCGCGGACTGATGCGCGCTGGCCCACCATTCGCTGCTGGCAGTAGGGCTGGCGGCGGCGGTGCTGCTGACCTGGGCGGACCCCTTGCCGGCCGGCCTGGTCCGCGCCGCGTTGCTGCTGGCGGCTGCCTTCTTCCTCGCCGAGTGGCTCTGGCGCCTGCCGTGGCGCCGGCGGCATATCCCGGGGTGCGCGCGCCGCCGCCGTGGCCCGGCTGCGCTACGCCCTTCGTTCCTCGGCCTCATCGATGCCGCCGGGTCGGCGGTGCTGCCTGCTGCTGCTCGCCCCCGGCTGACGGCACGGTGTCGCTGGCGGCGATGCTGTGGGTACTGAAGCTGGTGCGCTATGTGCCTGGCTTCGGCCTCATCGGCCGGGTGCTGTTCAACGAACGCCATGCGCTCGCCAGTGCTCGCCGCCTTCGCCATGGTGATGCTGGTCTCGGCCACCGCCGAATACTGGGCGGAGCATCTGGAGCAGCCGGACCGCTTCGGCTCGCTGCCCGCCGCGCTGTGGTGGTGCATCACCACGTTGACGACGACGGGCTATGGCGACGCCGTGCCGGCCACCCCGCTGGGCCGCATCGTCGGCGGCGCCGTCATGGTCTGCGGCATCGCGCTGTTCGCGCTGTGGGCCGGCATCCTCGCCAGCGGCTTCGCGTCCGAGCTGCGCCGCCGCGACTTCCTGCGCACCTGGAACCTGGTGGCGCAGGTGCCGCTGTTCCGCGACCTCGGCGCGGCGGTGATCGCCGAGGTCGCCCGGCTGCTGCGGCCGCGCGCCGTCGCCGCCGGATCGGTGCTGATGCGCCTGGGCGAGCCCGGCGACTGCATGTATTTCATCGTCTCCGGCGCGGTCGAGGTGCGGCTGCCGCACGAGGCGGTGCGGCTCGACGAGGGCGCCTTCTTCGGCGAGCTCGCCCTGATCACCGGCGCCCCGCGCACGGCCGCCGCCGTCGCGCTGCAGCCGACCCAGCTGCTGGTGCTCGACATCGCCGATTTCCGCGAGGTCTCCGCCCACCATCCGTCGCTCGCCGCGGCGATCGCGCAGGAGGCCGCGCGGCGCAGCGCCAAGCGCGCGTTGGCCGAAGATGCCATGGCAGGCTAGGCTGGCGTCCGGTCGATTATTGCAGTCTGTGGTGAGAGTGAGATGGCGACGACGCCGATTGTTTCAGCCGGTGCATGCAATCCGGCGGCGCGCGCATGAGCGGCGGCGACGAGCGCCGGCCCTGCGCCCTGGTCGTGATGACCGCCGACCTGGAGACGGACAGCATCGACGGCAAGCCGGTGCTGCTGCGGGCCGCCACCGACACCCGCGTGGTGGAGATGAGCGACCCGGACTTGTGCGAGCGCACTGCCCGCGCCATCCGCGATACCCACGCCCGCTGGATGCAGGCACTGGAGGAGACCTATTCCGAGGCCGGGCTGATCACCCTGGTCCATGCCTTCTGCGTGCCCGCCGGCGACGGCCCGTCGCGCGGCGCATCGGATTTTCCCCTGCCGCGCCAGATCATCCGCTGAGCGCAGTGGCAAGCCCGGCGCAGCGGTGCGGGACCTGTGCGAGGCCCCGCACCGGCCGTCCTCAGTCGACCGGAGTCTGCTGCTCCGGCAGCGCCGGCGGCAGCTGCAGGACCGGCGTCTGGCCGCCCTGCTGCATCTCGGCCCGGCACAGCTGCATGCGGCACTGCACATATTCGCGGACGCAGGACGTCAGCGCGCGCGTGCAGGAATCGTACTGTGCCCGGCAGGTCCAGCACTCGGCCGGCCCGATCACGGGTCCTTCCGGCCCGACCGGTTCGGCCCGGGCGGCGGCCATCGCCGCCGCCATTGCCAGCATCGCCCCGGCAATCCGGACGGACGCGCGCTTGGACATGACGTTGCGTCGGTGGGGGAACAACATGGCTGATCCTTTCGCGATGGACCCGTCCCATCGCCGGGATATGTGCAGCCGCAGCCTGCGATCGCACTGTCGCGCTGTTATTTCTTTTTGAACGTTGTTTTATTCTTCCGGCGATCGCCGCGACTCCGGTATGAGGCCGGCGGCAGAGGTGCCGCCGCTCGGCCGCCGCGGCTCTCCCGGGCCGGCCGACCCCGGCGCCGACTGCCGCATCGCCGGCCTGGTTGCTTGTCACGCGCCCCCGATGCCAGCATTGCCGCCATCGACCCACCAGCGCGCGCGATCCCGGCCGAACCGCTTGCGGCATTGCGCTCCGCCACCATCAAGGGGAACATCATGGGCAAGGCGACCTTTGCGGCCCTCGTCATGGCCGCCGCAACCCTCGGCACGCATCCGGCCCGCAGCCAGGACGGCGCCGGGGTCGTGCCGGAACTGCCCGCGTCCGCGATTGCCGGTGCCGAAGACCCGGCCTTCCGGGCGGCGCTGACCGACTGGCTCGCAGAGGACGATGCCGGGGCGTTGCCGGCAATGGTCGCGCCTGGCCAACGCGGACAATCTGGCGGCGCAACTGTTCATCAGCGCCATCGACGCGCGCAGCCAGGTCCTGACGCCCTGGTTCCTCGGCCTGGAGCTCGCGGAACAGCGCGCCATCTTGCGCCGACCGGACGGCGGTTCGACGCGATGGTTCGCCGTGGCGGAGGACGCCGGCTCGCGTCTCGCGGCCTGATGGACGCGCCCGAACCAGGCCGGACGGCCATTTCAGAACGGTTACGCCGCTTGAGCTGGCGGCGCTGGGCGGGCCGCGGGCGACGGCCACCTCTATCTCGGCATCCTGTTCAACCAGGGCAACTGGCGCGAGGTCATGCGCCTCGGGGAGGTCGCCGCGGTCTATGGCATGCAGGCGATGGCCTGGGCGGCGGCGACCCAGCTGCCGGCCGACGCGGGCGAGGCCGCCTGGTCAGGGTGCGTGCGCTGGAGGCGGGCACAATGGACGGCCATACGTTCCTGTGGCTGGCGAACCCGGAGAGCCCGGCGGTCGCCGCCCACGCGGACGATCGCGATTTCGCCCGCGCGGTGAACCGCGGCCGCCCGCTCCTCGGTGCCGACGCGGGCCTGCTCGACGACCGCGCGGCCGCGTTTCTCGACGGATGGCTGGCGGAGAACGGACGAGGCGGTGCTGCTGCGTCGCTGGTGTACCGCCAACTGCGCCGACGCGCCCGCGCGGTGCGCCGGCGACCTCTATGCGCTGCTGCTCTCGGCCGGATGACCCTGCCCTACCGTGATTGCGAGCCCGATCGAGAGCCTGGTTCCGCAGAGCCTGTGGAACGAAGCCCCGCGCGCATTGATCGTCGTGGAGGAATACGCCCTGCATCTTGCGAGATCCCAGTCCGATCCGGCGGCGACGCTGGACCGGATGGCGCTCGAGGCCTGCGTCAAGGACCGGCTCGCCGACACCCTGGCCGAATACCGGTAGGCGACCGGCGGGCGAGACCGTCCGCGCACCAGGCACCAGCGGCACGATGGATTGCCGCGTCGCTTCGCTCCTCGCAATGACGGCGCACAGGTTGGCCGGGCGGTGCACCACACTCTCGCGTCGTCATCGCGAGCCGGCGCCAACGGCGCGGCGATCCAGGCGCGCACAGCGCCGCGCGGCAATGGTGCGGAAAGGCGGACGCCTCAGCCGGCAGAGAAACGGAAGCGCATCGCGTGGCGGTAGGGAGCGCCGGGGACGAGCAGGCAGCTGGGGAAATGGGGCTGGTTGGGCGTGTCCGGGAAGGCCTGCGTTTCGAGCGTGAAACCGGCGAACCGGCAATAGGGCACGCCGCCCTTGCCGGTCACATGCGCGCCGAGATGGGCGGCCGTGTAGAACTGCACGCCCGGCTCGGTCGTGGCGAGTTCGAGCCGGCGGCCGGAGGCGGGATCGCGGATGTCGGCGCAGGGCCTGAGCCCGTCGGCGCCGGCCGCGCCGAGCACCCAGTTGTTGTCGAAGCCGCCGCGCGGGGTCAGCCCCGGCGTGTCGATGACGTCGCCCAGCCGGCGCGGCCGGGTGAAGTCGAACGGCGTCCCCGCCACCGTGCGGATCTCGCCGGTCGGCAGCAGCGCGTCGTCGACCGGGGTGACGAAGGCGCCGTGCAGCTGGACCATATGGTCGCCGATGTCGCCGGCACCGTGGCCGGCCAGGTTGAAATAGGCGTGCTGGACCATGTTGATCGGCGTCGGCCGGTCGGTCGTCGCCTCCATCACCACCGCCAGCCGGTCGCCATCCAGGCTGTAGGTGGCCGCGAGGTCGAGCCGGCCGGGGAACCCGCCCTCGCCGTCCTCCGACACCGCGGTGAAGCGGACGGCGTTGGCGGCCGCGTCCGTCTCCGCGGCCCAGACCTTCAGATCGAAGCCGGCGAAGCCGCCGTGCAGGTGATTGGGCGCCTCGTTCGCATCGATCGTCACGCTCTGTCCGCCGAGCCGGAAGCGCGCGCCGGCGATGCGGTTGCCGTAGCGCCCGCACACCGCGCCGGAATAGCGGCCGTGGGCGGCATAGGCGTCGACCTCGTCGAAGCCGAGCACGATGTCGGCCGGCACGCCGGACCGGTCGGGCACCCACAGCTCGGTCAGCCGGGCACCGTGGGTGATCAAGGTCGCGGTGACGCCCGCGCCGCCATCCAGGGTCAACGCCTCGACGCCGACCCCGCCGATGCTGCCGAACTGCCTGCGCGCGATGCCCATCTCCGCCCCCGCTGCGATGAATCGAGACCTGCGGCGTTATAGGGCCAGTCGGCCGCCATCGCACGCACCGGCTGCTATGCCGGCGGGAAGCACGCCGCGAGCAGGCGGCCGGCATAGGCCGCCGCGCCGTCGCGGTTCAGGTGGTCGGGGTCGCGGAACAGCGCCGGGTCGGCGATGGCGCTGCGGTCGTCGACATGGCGCGCACCGTGGCGCGCGGCGACCGCTGCGAACCAGGCCATCGCCTCGGCGGTGCGTACATCGGTGCCGCCGGCGGCGGTCTCGGCGAGGCCGTCCAGATAGGCGGGGAGACCGGCAGGCTGACCAGGCAGACGGCGACGCCGTGCGCGGCCAGCTCGGCGACGACCGCCTCGTATGCGGCGGCGCTGCCGCTGTCGGCAAATCCGGCATAGGGGTGGTGCGTGGCGGCGCGGGCGCGGGCGTCGAAAGTCTGCCGGCGCGCCGGCAGGCCGGACAGGTCGCCCGGCGACAGCAGCGACCCGCGCGGCGTCTGCTCGATGCCCGATTGCAGGCTGCCCCCCGACGCGACGAAGGCCGCCCAATAGGCAACCAGCTGCGCCCGGTGGCGCGGGTCGGCCAGCAGCGGACCCGACGATGCCTGGGCGCCGTCCTCCGCGCCTTCGCGGACCAGCCGATAGGGCGCGAACATGTGCGGGTCGGCCTGCAGGATCACGCGCTGCGGCGTTCCGACGGCGAGCGCGGCGCGCACGTCCGCCGCCATCTGCTCGACCGTCTGCGACGGATAGGCCAGGTTGAGCCATCCGTCCGGCGCGTCGAAGCCGCGGGCGACGTGGCTGTCGCCGAAGGCCAGCCCGGGCGCGACCGGCGCCTGCAACAGCCGCTGGTGCAAGGCCCAGCTGTCCTGCGGCTCGACCTGGGTACGCAGCAGCCATTCGGTCGCCAGCGCCATGACGGCCACCACCAGGCCCAGGCTCATCGCGAAGATGCCGATCAGCCGGCCGTAGCCGGGTGCCGAGGCGCGCGCGCCGGCGCCGGCCAGGCCGATGGCGTCAGAACTGGAAATAGATGAACTCATAGCTGCCCACTGCGTAGATGGCGCCCAGCGACACCGCCGTCGCCGCACCGACGCCGGCCGCCAGCCACGGCAGCCGCGCCGGCCGGATGGCGCCGTCCTCGATCGCGGCGACGATGCGGTTGGCGTTTGGCGCGCACCAGATCAGCGCATAGCCGAGCGCCAGCGCGGCATAGCGCTGCCAGGCGTCGCCAGCCAGCGCCAGCGAGAGCGGCGCGTCGGCCGCGCCCTGCCCGGCCATCGCGCCCAGGATGGCGAAGGCCTGGCCGAAGTCGGCCGCGCGGAAGAACACCCAGGCCACCGTGACCGCCAGGAAGGTCAGACAGCCCGCCGCCGGCGGGGCCATGCGCACCCGGCTGCCGGCCAGCGCCCGCCAGGCACGGTGCACCGCCAGGTACAGCCCGTGCAGCACGCCCCAGGCGACGAAGGTCCAGGCGGCGCTGTGCCACAGCCCGCCCAGCGCCATCACCACGAACAGGTTCAGATAGCGCCGGCCCTGGCCGTGACGGTTGCCGCCCAGCGGGATGTAAAGATAGTCGCGCAGGAAGCGCGACAGCGTCATGTGCCAGCGCCGCCAGAATTCGGCGATGTTGGCCGCGCGATAGGGCGAATCGAAGTTGACCGGCAGGCGGATGCCGAACAGCCGGCCGAGTCCGAGCGCCATGTCGGAATAGCCGGAGAAGTCGAAGTAGATCTGCCCGGCATAGGCCAGCGCGGCGACCCAGGCCTCGGCCATGCTGACCGGCACGTCGAGGCCGACGGCGGCATAGATCGGGTCGGCAAGCGCGCCGAGCGGATCGGCCAGCAGCGTCTTCTTGGCCAGGCCGATGCCGAACAGCACCAGCCCGGCGAACACGTCCTGCGGCCGGAAGCGGGCGAAGCCGCGGCCGGCCAGTTCCGGCACGAACTCGGCATGGTGGACGATCGGGCCGGCGATCAGCTGCGGGAAGAAGACGATGAACAGCACATAGTCGCCGAAGCTGTGCGGCTGCGCCTTGCCGGCGTGGACGTCGGCCAGATAGGCGATCTGCTGGAAGGTGAAGAACGAGATCGCCAGCGGCAGCGCGATCGCCGGCAGGGTGGCCGGGCCGCCGCCGAGCAGGGCCACCGTCTCGGCCAGGAAACCGGCATATTTGAACACGGCGATGGCGGCCAGGTTGAAGCCGACCCCGGCCGCCAGCAGCAGGCCGACCGGCTTCGCGCCAGCGCCCTCGCGAACAGGAAGTTGATCGCCAGCGAGGCGCCGAGCAGCAGCAGGTGCGGCGGATGGTGCCAGCCGTAGAAGGCCAGCGAGGCCAGGATCAGCCAGCCGACGGCGGCGGCCCCGCCCACCCAGCCGCACCGCCAGCGCGGTTCCGGCCAGCGCCACCGGCAGGAACACGGCGATGAACTCGAGCGAACTGAACAGCATGGCGCCGGCCCGCCGCGGCCTGCGCCGCTAGCCGCGCCCGGCCGGGCGCAGCGCGGCCCGGCGGCGGAACGGCGCGGCGAGCAGGCGCGCGCTCTGCGCGAACGGCGCCAGGTAGAGGCCGCGCAGCGTCGCCATCCGCGCCATGTCGGCGTCGGCGATGCCGAAGCGGACCCGCTCGCCGGGGGCCGGCACGTACAGCGTGCCGAGCAGCCGGTCCCAGACCGCGAAGATGTGGCCGAAATTGGTGTCGTAGTGGCGCGGGTCGACGCTGTGGTGGACCTGGTGCTGCGCCGGCGAGATGAACACCCGGCTCCAGAACGGGCCGTAGGAGATCCACGTGGCTGTGACGCAGGTTGTAGCCGAGCAGCCGCCACAGATACACGCCGGCGGCCGCGCCGAGGATGGTCAGCGGCTGGGTCACCGCCGGGCCGAACAGCAGCTGCCACAGCCCGACCGCCGCACCCAGCACAAGCGCCGAGACGATGCCGCCGAACACCGCCTCCAGCGGGTGGCGGCGGTTGGCGGTGACCGGCGTCATCACCGCGGCGCTGTGATGCACCTTGTGGAACTCCCACAGCAGCGGCACGCGGTGCTTCAGGTAGTGGGCGTAGGTCGCCGAGAAGTCCCAGGCCAGCGTAAGCCACAGGGTGAACAGCACCAACTCGACCGCCGAAGGCGTGCCGGCGGCGGCGGGTGCGCTCCAGCCGAGCCAGCCGGCGGCGGCCTGCAGCGCCTCGCTGACGAAGCCGGGCGTCAGCAGGACGGCGCCGGTGACGACGAACAGCAACCCGTCGTTGATGGCGAACAGCGCGTAGTCGTGCAGGGCCGAGCGGTGCAGGAAGATGCGGCGCGGGAAGGCGATGCGCAGCAGGCGGCCGACAGAGCGGCGCCCGCGCAGCCGCACCGCGATCACCGCCAGCGCCAGCGCCAGCGCCACCAGCACCGGCAGCGGGCCCAGGAAGGCATCCGGGCCGACGAAATTCAGCAGGAAGTTGACCGCGGCATGCACGCCGTAGTCGTAGAGCCAGTCCATCCGCGGCCGCCTACCTGGGAAACCGGCCTCCAGCCTAGCGCCGACGGCTTGACAGTCGGTGAACGGGCGGCCGGTGGATTGCCGCCGCGCCGCGCGCACCCCATCTCTCGGCAAGCCGCCTCCACCCCAGCCGAGGACCGCCATGCCGATCGACCCGGTCGCGTCGCAATCCGCCGTCGTCACCGTCCGCGACCGCGTCGGCCTGCACCTGCCGTTCTCGCGCGGGATCATGGCCAGCGCGATCCTGGCCACCGGCCTGCCGACCGACCAGGCCTATGCCATCGCCAGCCGCATCCAGCGCGACCTCGATGCGCAGGGGCCGCGAGAAATCGCGGCCGACGAGCTGGCGGCGCTGGCCGCCGCCGCCATCGACCGCATGGCGGACCCGTCCTATGGCCAGCGCTACCGGTCCTGGCGCGCGGCCAAGCGCAGCGGCCGGCCGGTGGTCGTGGTGCTGTCCGGCGCGCCGGGCGTCGGCAAGTCGACCGTTGCCACCCGGCTGGCCAACCGGCTGGGCATCGCGCGCGTGGTCACCACCGACACGATCCGCGAGGTGCTGCGCACGGTAATCCCGGCGTCGGTGCTGCCGGAGCTGCACGCCTCGACCTACGAGCTGGACAGGCCGCCGGCCTTCCACGGCTTCGAGCGCCAGGCCCATGCGGTGGCATCGGCCACCGTCGCCGCCGCCAGCCGGCGGGCGACGGAGCGGCGCAACGCCCTGCTGGAGGGGGTGCACCTGCTGCCCGGCGCCGTCACCGCGGCGCTGGCCGATCATCCGGCCCGGCCGATCGTGGTGGAGCGGCTGCTGCTGCTGGACGACGAGGGCGTGCACCGCGCCCAGCTGCGCCAGCGCAGCGCCGGCGAGCCGGGCCGGCGCGGCGAGCGCACCCTGGACCACATTTCAGCGATCCGGCACATCCAGGACCATCTCGCCCGGCGCGCCGCCGAGCGCGCGGTGACCACCTACGACCTGGCCAATCCGGCCGACCTGACCCAGCAGGTGGTCGATGCGGTGGTCGCGGCGCTCGGCGCCGACGAAGCGGCTACAGCATCCCCTTCTGCTTGAGCTGGCTGGTCAGCAGCTCGAGCTCGACGTCGAGGTCGAGGATGTCGTCCTTCAGCAGCCGCTGGTGCTGGGCCTCGAACTCGCGCTCCATGCCTTCCAGCGTCTCGCTGAACCGGCTCTCCAGCGCCTCGGCCTGGTCGCCGGTGTGGCCGTGGGTCTTGACGTAGGTGGCGGTCACCTTGACCGCACCGTCGAGATAGACGTTGATGAACTCGCGCGCCCGCTTCAGGTCGCGTTTGTCCTCCTTGATCAGCTTGATGATCTTGTCGCCCCATTCCTCCAGCCGGCCGAGCCGGTCGCGGAACTCGCGGTTCGACATGTTCATCTTCATCCGCCGGAGCTCGCCCAGGCTGGCGCGGGCCTTGTCCAGCGCCTCGAACACGGCGTCGTCGGCGCTGGTCGGCAGCGAGACCTGGGCGCCGAAGCGATCGAAGCCGTAGGCGACCAGCACGCCGGCGATCGCGCCGACCGCGAACGCCAGCGACATCCACAGATTGTGGTAGGCGAGGAAGCCGGCGGTGACGAAGGTCGCCAGCCCGGCCAGCAGCGCGGCGACGGTGCGGAACGGGAACACCGGCGCGCGCCCCAGCGGGTCGCCCAGCGCCCTGGCCTCCAGCGCGGTCGCCTGGCGGACCAGCCAGCCCGACAGGCCGAACACCGCATAGCAGCCCAGCGAGATCAGCACGTCGCGCAGGTTGCCGCGCGCCAGCATCCAGATCGCGTTGCCGATCAGCGGCAGCGGCAGGATCCACAGCCAGATGCCGGCCATCGCCCAGGAAAATTTCCGGGTCATGCGCCGGGCGCGGTACTTCATCTCGGCGGCGCGGTCGACCGAATGGTTGCTCATCGGCTCAGCCCTCGCCGGCGGCGGGCGTCTCGCCCGCGGTTCCGGTGCCGAGCGCGGCGACGTCGTCCGGCGCCCCGGTCAGGAACGCCTGGCAGCTGGCCAGCCCGATGGTGGCGACCATCAGCACGATGCCGACGACGCGGGCCCCGATCGAAACACCCATGCGCGACCCTCCGCTTGTGCCCCACGACCATTCGGATGGCCGCACCCTGCCCCGGACGCGCGGTGAAGACAAGGCATCTGAGGCCGGTCCGTCGCTTCGGCGCGGCGGACCGGCGCATGGGTGTCGCCTGCGCGTGCGCGGTCCGGCGCCGCCGCGGTCGCCTCAGCCGATTCTGACCGTCTGGTCGGACAGGTCCGGCGACGTGCAATAGACCTGCACGAACAGGTTCAGCTTGTTGCCGACCGGTGCGCCCTGACGGTTGGTCTGCACCAGCACGTCGTGCGTGAAGCTGTGCCAGCGCGGCCGATCGAGGGCCCGGAACACCCGGCCCTGCCCCTGGTCGATCCACGGATCGCAGATCACCGTGTCGGCGCCGATCGTGTCCGGCGCATAGTCCATCGACACGATCAGGTGCGGCCACATGAAGCCGCTGACCACCTTCATGGCGTGAGCCGGCAGACCGATCACGACGAAGTCATGGTTGCCTTTGAAAATCCCGACATGCGCCAGCGGCGTGCCGTAGCCGGTCCGTCGCCACAGCTCGACCAGATGCCTGAAGGCAACCGCTGACATTTCGCCACAATTTCCGAAAGAACTATTGTTGCCGCCGAAGTATTCCCCAAGATCGTACAGATTATTCGGCGATGGCGCCGCAATTTCCGGGTTGCTGATGCCGATCGAAGACAGCCAACTGTGCTTCGCCAGAATGGTCGTCTTGGCGATCACTCGATGCGCATCGAGCTCGCTTTGTGCATTCGGCGGACTGTTCGGCCAGTTCGCCGCTCCGCCGCGAAACGCATTTCGTGCGACCGTCGCGGCGATATTGCCACGCAACAGATTGTCCTGCAGCGGCATTTTTCACTCCCCGCAATTTACCATCCTGATGGCAAATCGCGAGCTGTCCGCAATGGACATTTTTTCTATTGCGCAACATTAATCTTCTATACATTCGATCTGTCAGTTTCTATTTTCCATAACTGCACATAGATTTTGTGATGGCGCCGGTTCACGCGGCCTGGCGTGCCGGCGGTTGACACGGCCGGCCAGTGGCGCAATGGCTCGGCGGACACCAACCGGCGGGTGGAGAGCGATGGCCGCACACGGATCGAAGAACGTCGTCTATGCGGCCCTGGCCGGCAACTCGCTGATCGCGATCACCAAGTTCGTCGCTTCGGCGATCACCGGCAGTTCGGCGATGCTCAGCGAGGCGGTGCACAGTCTGGTCGACACCGGCAACCAGGCGCTGATCCTGCACGGGATGCGGCGCTCGGCGAAACCGGCGGACAGGCGCCACCCGTTCGGCTACGGCATGGAGCTGTATTTCTATGCCTTCGTGGTCGCGATCCTGATCTTCGGGCTCGGCGCCGGCATCTCGGTCTACGAGGGCGTGCAGAAGGTGCTGGAGCCGCATCCGGTCGAGGACGCCTATATCAACTACATCGTGCTCGGCCTGGCGATGGTGTTCGAGGCCGGCGCCTGGTTCGTCGCGTTCAAGGCGTTCCGCCAGACCAAGGGCAGCCACGGCTTTTTCGCCGCCGTGCAGCGGGCGAAGGACCCGACCGTGTTCACCGTGCTGTTCGAGGACAGCGCGGCGATGCTCGGCCTCATCGTCGCCTTCGTCGGCATCCTGCTCGGCCAGCTGACCGGCATCCTGTGGATCGACGGCGCCGCCTCCATCGGCATCGGCCTGATCCTGGCTGCCACGGCGGTGGTGCTGGCGATCGAATGCAAGGGCCTGCTGATCGGCGAGGCCGCCTCGCCCGAAGTCGTGCGCGACGTGATCGCGCGGGTCAGCGGCCGCGATGCGGTGGAGCGGATCAACGAACTGCGCACCATGCACATGGGCCCGAACGACATCGTGCTGGCGATGAGCCTGGACTTCCGCGACGAACTGTCGGCCGGCCAGGTCGAGCAGACCATCTCCGAGATCGAGGCCGACATCCTGGCCGCCCACCCCGCCATGCGCCGCATCTTCATCGAGATCCAGAGCGCCGGCGGCCATCTGGAAACCATCCGCCGCCGCCTCGCCGCCGAGGCGGCGGTGCGCGGCTGAGCGGAGGCGGCGGTGCGCGGCTGAGCGGAGGCGGCGGTGCGCGGCTGAGCGGCCTTCCTCCCGACCCTGCGCCGCGCGCTGGACGGCCCCCAGCGGCCGGCGCAAGATGCCGGCCAAAGGCGGGAGGGACCGATGCCGTTCGTGAACATCCAGATCCTCAAGGGGCACTCGCAGGCGCGCAAGGACGAGATGGCGCGGCGGATCACCGCCGCCATCGCCGAGGTGGCCGAGCTGCCGGACCAGGCGGTGTGGGTGGTGTTCGAGGACGTCGAGGCCGAGGACTGGTATGTCGGCGCAACGCCGGTCTCCAAGCTCGGCCGGCCGAAGCGCGACGGCACCTGAGCGGCAACGGCGCTGCGGCGAGCGGGCGGCACGTCAGGACGCTCGACACGCGTCGCCGCGCATGCGACATCAGCATCAGGTGAACCGGAAACGTTATCTCATCACATTCACTGTCGGATCAGCCATGACGCAGACTGTCGATAACCACCCGGTCGTCGCATGCGGCCCGCGCGAGCGCATCGCGCACCGACCGGCGGCCTTGCGCCGGGACGGTGGCGGTGTCCGGCCGATACTCGACGGTCCGGCGGCAATTGCCGTGTGCCTTGCCATCGGGCTCTGGCTGCTGCCGCATTTCGCCCATGCGCACATCACGCGCGGTGACGCCGGCGGGTTCGGCAGCGGGTTCCAGCATCCGCTGACCGGTATCGACCATTTCCTGGCGATGTTCGCCGTCGGCCTGTGGGGCGCGCAGCTGGGCGGCCGGGCGGTTTGGTCGCTGCCGGTGGCTTTCCCGCTGATCATGGTCTGCGGCGGGGTGCTCGGCATACTGGGCGTGTCGATACCGGGTGTCGAAATCGGCATCGCGCTGTCGATCATCGCTCTGGGCCTCGCCATCGCATTCGCCTGGCGTCCGGCCGAGTGGGTCGCCCTGGCGCTGATCGGCGTCTTTGCGGTTTTCCACGGGCACGCCCACGGCACCGAGCTGCCTGCTTCTGCCGACCCGGCCGACTATGCGATCGGATTCGTCGTCGCGACCGGCATGGTCCATCTGCTCGGCATCGGTGTCGGTCTCGCGCTCGGCAAGCCGTTCCAGGGCCTGCTCGCCCGTGTCCTCGGCGGGTTGATCGCACTCGGCGGCGTCTACTTCCTGGTTGCATGACCGGATGGTCGCAACCGCGCAACGCCATGCCCGGTGGGCCGGCCCGGCGATCCTGCTTCCTCGGCACGGCAGGGGTCGCCGCATTTGCGCTGCTGCCGTCCATCGGACCGGCGCTGGACAAGCTCGCCTGGTGGCTGCGGTCGAGCGCGCTCGATCCCGTCCACCTGGCGCCGCTTGTCGGTCTCGGCATCGCGCTCGTGCTGGCCGGCGGGCGGCAGTGGGCGGTCGGCCTGGGCTTGTTCGTCCGTCGGCATTGCAGCCGGCTTCGTTGCCCGCGATCCGCTCCTGGCAGTGCTGGCGGCCCTGCCCGATGCCCGCATCCACGAGTTTCGCGTCGGGCCGATCGGCGCCGTCGTCGCCGGCCTGGCCCTGGTGCCGGGCGCCAGGGTGCGAGCTGGACGCTCCCGCTCGCCGCGATCCTGGTCGGCGCGCTGGCGGCATTGACCATCTCTGACGGACCCGAGTTTTCACGACGCTACCATTCCGAGAGTTCGGGGTGCTGTTCTGCCTGTGGCTGGTCGCCGGCATCTGTCTGAGCGGACGCGCCTTTCGTCGGCCTTGGTTCGGCATCGCGGGCCGAATTGCTCGGCAGTTGGCTCATTGCGATCGGCATCTTGCTCGTCGGGACATCGCTGGTCGAACGGCCGGCGACGCCGAACTGCGCCGGCGGGGCCCGATGCGGCGCCGATGCCGGCGCCGCCGCCCGGCATGGAAACCGGCGGACCGGCGGCTCCGGCCGACCAGCCGCCGCGAATCCGGTCTGCCGGCGAGGCCCGACCCGAACGGGCTGCGATAGATGGGAACGCGCAAGACATCGCTTGCGGTTGTTCTCGGCTGTTTGCTCGGATCGGTCAGCCCGGTCGTCGCGCACCCGGACTACACGATGACCTGCCGCCTGCAGTTCAATTTCGAGAACGGGGCAATCGGGTCGATCACGCAATACTGGGCTTTCGACGCACGGCTCAGCCAGGAGTTCCTGGACGAGTTCGACGGTGACCGCGACGGCGCCTTCAATGCGTCGGAGTCCGGCGCACTCGAACGGGAGGTCATGGCCAGCCTGGCCGAGGTCCGCTATCTGACCTTCGTTCGCGTCGGCGACAACGACGTCGGCGTCCTCAGCCCATACGACTTCCAGGCAACGGTGCACGACGGATCGTCAACTTCGCGTTCGCGATGCGCCTGCCATACCCGGCAGACCCGCAAGACGGACACGATCAAGGTCCAGGTCAAGGACGTCGATCTGCTGATCGGCGTCCTTTACGCCGAGACCGATCCGGTCCTGTTGCTGGGCGCCGATGGCTGGACCTGCTCCTACACCATCGCGGAGAACGCGGCCGACGCCTACTACGGCGGGACCGTCCTGCCGGAGGAGATCACCCTGGCGTGCCGGCGCTGAGCACACGCGCGGAGCCGGCTTCCCGCCAAGCCCGCCGCCGTGCTATCCAATCGGCCTCGACGCAGCGACCCCGCCGCGAGGAACGGTTCCGGCATGTTGCGGTTCGTCCTGCTGTTCGGTTTGGCCGTTCTGGCGTGCGAAGCCGCCGCCGCAGCCGACCGCTTCGACCTTTGGCGCAACGACACCGGCCCGCAGCTGCGCGGCGCCAACCTCTATCAGCGTCACGTCTATCCGGAGATCGACGGCAGCGAATTCATCGGACCGGGTCCGTTCGGGCCACCGGTGACGCAAGCCGATTTCGACGCGCTGGCCGCGGCCGGCGCCAACGTGGTGGTGCTGTCCCATCCCGGCATCTTCACCGAGCAGCCGCCTTATCGCCTCGACCCTGCCGCCAAGGCCAATCTCGACCGGCTGGTGGCGATGGCGCAGGCGGCCGACCTGTTCGTCGTGATCGCCTTCCGCACCGGGCCGGGCCGCAGCGAGTTCGCCATCCTGTCCGAGGGCATGGGGTCTGGTACGACCCGTCCTACCTGAACACCGGCGTCTGGGCCGACGCCGACGCGCAGGCCGGCTGGGTCGCGATGTGGCAGGCGACGGCCGAGGCCTATCGCGGCAACCCGGCGGTGGTCGGCTATGACCTGATGGTCGAGCCGAACTCCAACCACCTGGGCGCCGACGCGGTCGCCGGCCGACTGGAGGTGTGGGAGCCGGAGACCTTCGCCGCGCAGTATGGCGGCACGCTTTACGACTGGAACGGACTGCACCCGCGCATCCTGGCGGCGATCCGGGCGGTCGACCCGGACATGCCGGTGCTGATCGGCGGCAACGGCTACAGCGCCGTCGGCTGGCTGCCGTTCACCGCGGTCGGCGGCGACGCGCACACGGTCTACACCGTCCACGAGTACGAACCCTTCGCCTATACCCACCAGGAGCCGGGCGACGGCGTCGGCTATCCAGGCACGCTCGACATCGACTGGGACGGCGCGGCCGACCGCTTCGATGCCGGCGGCATCGACCGCCTGCTGGCGCCGGTCGACGGCTTCATGGCGGCACATGACGCGCCGGTGGCGGTTACCGAGTTCGGCGCGGTGCGCTGGGCGCCCGGCGTCGCGCCGTTCCTGGCCGACCGCATCGCCACCTTCGAGCGGCGTGGGCTGAACTGGACGGTGTGGAACTGGCCGGTGGCCTATGCGCCGACCGCGGCCGGCGACAACGCCTTCAGCCCCGGCTTCGGGCCGGACCCGGACCGCACCGCGCCCGCGTCCGACGCCCCGGCGCTGGATGCGCTGCGGGCCGGCTGGCGCGCCAACGCCGCGCGGCCGTCGAACACGCATTTCTGAACCGCCGCCCGCACCCTTCCGCCGTTCCGACAAAAAAGCGCCGCAATCGGCGCAGGGTTTGCCGTCCCCGCCCGTACCACCTCACGAACGCGGCGAACGGCGCCGCGGACCTTCCCACTGAGGAGAATGGCATGAACAGGATGACCAAGATCGGTCTTCTCGGCGCGCTGGTCGCGCTGCCGGCCACCGCCTGGGCGCTGGGGCCGGGCGGCGGCTTCGGCGAGGGCTTCCATCGCGGCGGCGGCCACGGCATGGGTCACGGCTTCGCGCGCGGCGGCGGCCTGATCCGGATGATGCAGGAGTTCGACGCCGACCGCGACGGCGTGGTCAGCGAGGACGAGTTCGTCGCCGGCCGCGGCGCCCGCACCGCCGAGATCGACACCGACGGCGACGGCATGCTGAGCCAGGCCGAGCTCGAGGCGTTCATGGTCGCCAGGGTGCAGGAGCGGGTGGCGGAACACTTCGCCCGCGCCGACGCCGACGGCGACGGGATGCTCAGCGCCGACGAGCTGGCGGCACGCGCCGAGGACCGCTTCACCCGGATCGACGCCGACGGCGACGGCCGGCTGACCATCCACGATCTCGCCGCCCGCGGCGGCTGGCATCACGGCGGCTGGGGCGGCGGCCCGGACGGCGACGGCCCCCGCGGCCAGGGCATGGGCCCCGGCGGCGGCCAGGGCATGGGTCCCGGCGGCGGTCAGGGCATGGGTCCGGGCGGCGGCCAGGGTGCAGGCACCGGCGACTGTCCGCGCGGCAGCGGCCAGGGCCAGGGCGCCGGCGACTGCCCGTTCGCGCCGGAGGCACCGGCGGAGTAACGGCTGCGGCCGGTCGCTCCTTCCCCACGGCGACGCCGGGCCAGGCGCGCCGGTGACCGGCTGCGGGCCGGCCTGCCTGCCGCAACGGAGCGCAACGGCTCCGGCGGCGGGACGGCCGGCTCTTTCGTTTCCTTTCGGCCGTCAGGCGTCGTGCCGGGCCCGGCTGTCGTCCGGCGCCTGGGCGCGATCGGCCATGCCGTAGTCGCGAAGCACGGCAGCGACGCGGATGCGATAGTCGGCGAACAGCGCCGCCCGGCCCCGCGCCTGGGCAAGCCGGTGCCGTTCCAGGTTGCGCCAGGCGGCAAGTGCCGTCTCGTCGCGGAACACCGAAAGCGACAGCAGCTTGTCGGGGTTGGTCAGGCTCTGGAACCGCTCCACCGAGACGAAGCCCTCGATCCGCTCCAGCATCGGCCGCAACGCCGCGGCGGCGTCGAGATAGTCCTGGCGCCGCTGCGGGTGCGGCTCCACCTCGAATATGACCATGATCATATCGTGCCTCCGCCCTTGCCGGCGGGTGCCGCGAAGCGGCAGCTGCGGCTACTCCGCCGGCACCGCCGCCGGTGCGGGCGCCGGGGCGCGGTCGCTGGGCAGCTGGGTGGCGGCGAGCATGACCACGGCCGCCATCGCGGCGAACACGGTGAACACCACGCCGAAGTCGCCGGTCCACTCGTAGCCGAAGCCGACCAGCGGCGGCGCCAGCACGCCGGCGCCCATCGCCACCACGAAGCGGCTGGCGAACACGCGGCTGAGCCAGGACGGCGGCACCGAGCGGACCACCAGCAGGTCCTCGACCGACTGGAAGCCGAGCAGCAGGCAGGTGGTCAGCAGGGCGACGCCGACCATCGACGCGCCGGACAGCCAGCCCAGCGTCGCCAGCACCGGAATCAGCACCGCATAGGCGGCCATGTACATCGCCCGCTTCGGCATGCGGTCGGCCGACGCGCCGACCAGGATCTGGCAGCCGCCGGCGATCAGGAAGATCACCGTGATGAACAGGCTGGTGTCGAGGCCCTCCTCGCCGGCCAGCGAGGCGGCGAAGTCGGCCGCCCCGGTCTCGAACATCTTCGGCATCGCCACCGAGATGCCGTGGAACACCATGCCGGCAGCGAAGGCGATGACGATGAGCGCGACGAGCAGGCGCATGGTGCCGGGGTCGCGCAGCCGCGCCGGACGCGCGCCGGATGCATCCGCCTCTACCGCCACGTCGGGCACGCGCATCAGCACATGAAGGGCACCCAGCGCGATCAGCACCCCGCCCGGCAGGAAGAACGCCCAGCGCCAGCTGATCGCATCGCTGGCTGCGACCGCCACAACCGGGGCGATGGCGATACCGACGGCGCCGAAAAAGCCGTTGATGCCGATGGACAGCCCCTTGCGCGCGGCGGCGTGGCGCAGCAGCCACGGGATGCCGACCGGGTGGTAGATCGAGGCGAACACGCCGATGGCGGCGAGGCCCAGCGCCATCTCGGTCGGCGACGAGGCGAAGCCGGTCAGCACCGAGGCCGCGCCCAGGCCGAAGAAGAACACCGCGATCATGCCGGACGCGCTCCAGCGGTCGGCCAGCCAGCCCGACGGCAGCGCGCCGATGCCGAACAGCAGCCAGCCGGTCGAGGCCAGGGCGACCAGCGTGCCGTAGTCGATCTGCCACTCCCGCTCCAGCCGCAGCACCACGGTGGCGTAGATCAGCATCATCATGTGCGTGAACAGGTGCGCCAGGCTGGAGAAGGTAAGGACCGTGTTCGGGCTGCGGGTCATCGGCGGGTTCCAGATGCGTGGTCGGGCCCCGCGGCCGGCGCCGTCTCGGCGGCGATCCGGTCGAGACAGGCCGGGTTGCCGTTTTCGATCGGCAACACCGAGACGGCAGGGCAGTCGTAGCTGTGCAATGATCTAATCGTTTCAACCAGCGCTGTCACGCGCGCCGCGACGGTCTTTGGCGTGAACACCGCCGCCGGCGCCGCCGCGAGCCCGCCCGCCAAGCGACACCGGATGTTAACCACAAGCCGGCGATGTGGTCGCACGGCACTCCGGCGCGCGACTCGGATTTTGCCTACACCGGGCCGGCGATGTGTGCCAAGTTCGCTTCGAGGGGACGGCAAGAGGCGGCGATGCAGGGCCAGACGGCAACACGAGAGCACGAAGGCGCGGCCGAGCGCCCGTCGGTCGCGCAGCTGCGCTGGCTGCAGCGCGGCCTCGACCAGCCCAGCGGCAAGCTGCCGCTGTTCGACCGCGACGGCCGCCGGGTCAACGGGCGCATGGTGCGCGCCTGTCTCGACGCCGGCTGGGCCGAGCCCTGGTTCAACAACCCGCTGAAGCCGACCTGGCTGGTCTGCAAGCTGACCCCGCACGGCCGCCGGCTGGCGCTGGCCGCCGGCTGACCGACCGCCCGAACGCCACGATGCACACCGGCGCCAGGTCCGGCGGTGCCGACCCCGGGCATACCGGGCCCGGACATGTCGGCATCGTCGCCTGCTCCGCCGAAGGCGCGGCGCTGTGCTACCGCACGCTGTGCCAGGAGGCCGGCGCTGCGATGGGCCGGCACGCCCATCCGGAGATCACCCTGCATTCGCTCTCGCTCGCCGACTACGAGCGGCATCTCGACGCCGGCGACTGGCCGGGGGTGGCGGCGATGATGCTCATGTCCGCGCGCAAGCTGGCCGCGGCGGGAGCGGACTTCCTGATCTGTCCCGACAACACCGTCCACCAGGCCCTGCCGCTGGTGCTGCCGCACAGCCCGCTGCCGTGGCTGAGCATCGTCGAGGCGGTGGCCGACGCAGCCGACGCACGCCGCTTCCGCCGGGTCGGGCTGACCGGCACGCGCTGGCTGGTCGACGGCCCGGTCTATGACGACGCGCTGGCCGGCCGCGGCATCGCCATCGTGCGCCCGGCACCGGCGGATCGCGATGCGATCGACCGGGCGATCCTGGACGAACTGGTCGCCGGCGTGGTCACGCCCCGGACCGAGGCGCTGTTCCGCCGCGTCATCGCGGCGATGAAAGCCGACGGCTGCCAGGCGGTGATCCTGGGCTGCACCGAGATCCCGTTGGCGGTCGACGACGCCCGCTCGCCGCTGCCGACGCTGGATTCGACCCGCCTGCTGGCCCGGGCGGCCCTGCGCCGCGCGCTGGGCATTGCGGCCCCGCTGCCGGGCTGAGGCACCGCCGCCGCAGGCGTTGACGCAAGCGTCATTTGCCTGACAGTGGCCGGTGCGCCATGTTTCGCGCAGATTGGACACAACTGACCCGGATCCAGCCCCGATGATGAAGCGCCTCCGCCAGTTCGCCGTCGCCGCCACCTGCCTGGCAGGGATCGGCCTTGCGTCAGCCGCACCGGCCGCGGCCGAGGACTACACGCGCGAGGAGATCGAGCAGATCATCCATGCCTATCTGATGGACCACCCGGAGGTGATCATCGAGGCCGTCCGCGCGCTGGAGGCGCGCCAGCAGGCCGAGGCGCAGGAGCAGCAGCGCCAGACGCTGGTCACGCTCCGGCCCGACATCGTCGACGGCCCGTCGACCATGGTCGCCGGCAACCCGGACGGCGACATCACGCTGGTCGAGTTCTTCGACTACCGCTGCGGCTACTGCAAGCGGGTCGCCCCGTCGATCATGACGCTGGTCGAAGCCGATCCGGGCCTGCGGCTGGCGATGATGGAATTCCCGATCCTGGGCGAGCAGTCTGTCTATGCCGCCCGCGCCGCGCTGGCTTCCGTCGAGCAGAACAGATACTGGGAGATGCATGCGGCGCTGATCAACTTCCGCGGCGACTTCACCGAGGAGACCATCCGCGCCATCGCGGTTTCGGTCGGTCTCGACGACGACAAGCTGATCGCCGACATGGCCTCGCCCGAGATCGATGCGGTGATCAACCGCAACTACGAACTGGCCCAGGCGCTGCAGATCAACGGCACGCCTGCCTTCATCATCGGCAGCCAGGTGGTGCCCGGCGCGATCAGCCTGGAAGCGCTGCAGCAGCTGATCGCCGACGAACGCCAGGGCTGACCGCGCAGCCCGGCCCTGCGAAAGCCGGCCCCCGCGGGCCGGCTTTTTCTTTGGAGGCGCCGCAGACTGCCCGCCGCGACGGTCCGCAGCGGCGCCGCCCATGCGGACGGTGCGTCAGAGCGTGCCTTCGCCGACGTCGACATCCCCGGCCACAGACACGTTGACCCGCATGCCGGAGACATGGGTGTAGGCGCCGTGCTCGCCGCGGCCGGATTCCTCCGCGGTCTGCTCGTCGAACCGACCCGATGCCGCGCGCGGGCGGACGAGCACCTGGACGCCGGGGAGCGCCACCCAGGTGCCGCGGACCTGTTGTTCGACGATGCGCTCCACCCGGCTTCCGCCCGGAATCGGGCAGACCTTCACGCGATCGCTGCCTTGCGTCAGCGCGAAGCTGACGACCGAACGCGCATGAGAAATCGCTGCGGGCACGACCGTCATTGCCAAGCCAACAGCGAGTATTCCGCCAAGGACCGATCGCCGCGTCCCGGACCGACAGATGCGAAATCTGGTAACGTATGCACGATCGGGCGTCGGCGACTGCGCAGTCGGGCTTTCGGCGCACGCCGCTTCAGGACGAACCATCGCAATTACTAAACAGGGACCGATCCGATCATGCTGAAATCCGTCGCCGGGGTCATCGCGCTGAGTGTCATCGGCACCGCACAGGCACAAACGCCGCTGGGTCCCGACCTGCTCGGCCGGGCACGCGAAGCCTGCGCCCCGCAGATCGAGCGCGCCTACACCGCACTGATCCATGCCTGCACGGCGGCAGCGGTGATCGAGCGCGTCATCGACCCGGTCGATCCGCTGTGCTACGCGACCAACGGTATCGTCGTGGAATATCTGAAGGCCTGTCTCGAACACGCAGCGTCGCTGATCGGCGAAGGCCGGCCGCTCGACCTGCCGCCGTTTCCGGGCCTTGGCGCCGAAATCGTGATCGACCCGACCCTGCCGCCGATGCCGCCGGATTGGCCGCAGCCGTTTCCGGCCGCCGCGGAACTGCTGCCGTCGTTCGCCGCGGCGATGAAGCATGAAGCCCTGGCCGCGGCCGCCGGCCAGCAACTGGCGCTGGCGGTCATGCGCGCCCTGTCCAGAACGCCCGACCGGTTCGCTGTGCCGGCCGAGTCCGCGGACGCCGTATCGGGAGAAGCCGCGGTCGCCCCGGACTCCGCCACCGCAGCCGAGTAGGTCGCCGCTCGCTGCGCCGATCTCGATCCGGCCGCGGGCGAGACGCCGCCTGCGTCCCTGCTTTGCGCAGGATGCACCGGATCGGTCCCGGCATTCGCCGGACCGCACTGACGGCCAGTAGCCGGAAGCGTCGCAACCGGGCTGGCGCCGCTCGGCCCGCTACCGGGCGCGACGCTGCGACATGACGGCCCGGCCGGTTGTCGTGACCCGGCCGGCGCACACGTGTTAGCAAGCGGGAAGCAAGTCCGCGCCCGATTCCCTCGCGCAGGGAGGCCGCATGCTCGACACGCTCGACCCCGTCGTCCTGGCGCGCCTCCAGTTCGCCTTCACCGTCTCGTTCCACATCATCTTCCCGGCCTTCTCGATCGGGCTGGCCAGCTACCTGGCGGTGCTCGAGGGGCTGTGGCTGTGGACCCGGCGCGACGTGTTCCTGCGGCTGTTCCGCTACTGGCTGAAGATCTTCGCGGTCTCGTTCGGCATGGGCGTGGTGTCCGGGCTGGTGATGACCTACCAGTTCGGCACCAACTGGTCGGTGTTCTCCGACCGGACCGGGCCGATCCTCGGGCCGTTGATGGGCTACGAGGTGCTGACCGCCTTCTTCCTCGAGGCCGGCTTCCTCGGCGTGATGCTGTTCGGCATGCAGCGGGTCGGCAAGGGCCTGCATTTCTTCGCCACGCTGATGGTGGCGTTCGGCACGGTGTTCTCGGCCTTCTGGATCCTGGCGGTGAACAGCTGGATGCAGACCCCGACCGGCCACGCGGTCAACGTCGACGGTCAGTACGTCGCCGACGACTGGCTCGCCATCGTCTTCAACCCGTCCTTCCCCTACCGGCTGGTGCACATGGTGCTGGCCGCCTATCTGACCACCGCCCTGGTCGTCGGCGCGGTCGGCGCCTGGCACCTGCTGCGGCGGCGCCGCGACCCCGGCGAGGGCGGCGAGGCCGCCCGCATCATGCTGTCGATGGCGATGTGGATGGCCGCCGTGGTCGCGCCGATCCAGATCGTCGCCGGCGACATGCACGGGCTCAACACGCTCGCGCACCAGCCGGCCAAGATCGCCGCGATGGAGGGCCACTTCGAGACCCAGGCCCCGGCCGGGCTGATCCTGTTCGGCTGGCCGGACCAGGAGGCCGCGACCGTGCACTGGAAGGTCGAGGTGCCGCATCTCGGCAGCCTGATCCTCACCCACACATGGGACGGCGCGATCCAGGGCCTGGAGGAGTGGCCGCGCGCGGACTGGCCGCCGGTGCCGATCGTGTTCTGGAGCTTCCGGGTCATGGTCGGGCTCGGCCTGCTGATGGCCGCGCTGGGCGCGGTCAGCCTGTGGCTGCGCTGGCGCGGCGGGCTGTTCGAGCGGCGCTGGTTCCACGCCTGGGCGGTGGCGATGGGGCCGACCGGCTTCGTCGCCGTGCTCGCCGGCTGGATCACCACGGAGGTCGGCCGCCAGCCCTGGGTGGTGTACGGCCAGTTGCGCACCGCAGAGGCCGCCTCGCCGATCGGCGCGCCCGGGGTGGCGGTATCGCTGCTCGCCTTCGTCGTTGTCTACACGCTGATCTTCGGCGCCGGCGTCACCTACATGCTGCGGCTGATGGCGCAGCCGCCGAAGCAGCTCGAACCGGAGCCGCAGCCGCGCGAAGCGCTGCGCACCGCCGGCATCGCCCCAGGCCCGGCGATGGACGAGCCCGCCGACGCGCGGCCGGCCGAATAGGAGGGCGCGATGGCGGAATCCGAACTCGCGCTGATCTGGGCCCTGCTGATCGCCTTCGCGGTATTCGCCTATGTCTGCCTCGACGGCTTCGACCTCGGCGTCGGCATCCTGTTCCCGTTCGTGCGCGACCGGGCCGCGCGCGACCGGATGATCAACACGGTGGCGCCGGTCTGGGACGGCAACGAGACCTGGCTGGTGCTCGGCGGCGGCGGGCTCTATGCCGCCTTCCCGCTCGCCTATTCCATCCTGATGCCGGCGCTCTACGCCCCGCTGATCGCGATGCTGCTGGGACTGGTGTTCCGCGGCGTGGCGCTGGAGTTCCGCTTCCGCAGCCGGCGCCGGCGCGGCTGGTGGGACTTCGCCTTCTTCGCCGGCTCGCTGTCGGCCGCGCTGTGCCAGGGGCTGGCGCTGGGCGCCGTGGTTCAGGGCATCTCGGTGTCCGGACGCGCCTATGCCGGCGGCTGGTTCGACTGGCTGACGCCCTTCTCGCTGCTGACCGCGGCGTCGGTGGCGATCGGCTATGCGCTGCTCGGCACCACCTGGCTGATCTGGAAGACCGAAGGCGCGCTGCAGGACCGGATGTTCCGCTACGCCCTGCCGCTGGCCGCGGCGATGCTGGCGGCGATCGGGGCGGTCAGCCTGTGGACGCCGTTCATCGATCCGGAGATCGAGCGGCGCTGGTTCTCCTGGAGCACCCTGGTCTTCGTCTGGCCGGTGCCGGCGTTGGTGCTGGCGGTCGGCTTCGGCTTCGTCCTCGCCGTGCTCGCGCGGCGCGAGGCGTTGCCCTACCTGCTGACGCTGGCCTGGTTCCTGCTGTCCTATGTCGGGCTGGGGATCAGCCTGTTCCCCAGCATCGTGCCGCCGGACGTGACGATCTACCAGGCGGCGGCGCCCGACGACAGCCTCGGCTTCCTGCTGGTCGGCGCCGGCATCATGCTGCCGATCATCCTGGGCTACACCGGCTATGCCTACTGGGTGTTCCGCGGCAAGGTCACCGGCCAGGAGGGCTATCATTGAGCGCCGGCACCGCGCCGCCCGACCGGCGCAGCGTGCGCGTGCGCCTGCTCTGGTTCGTGCTATTGTGGGCCGGCGGTGTGGGCGCGGTGGCGGCGGTCGGATACCTGATCAAATGGGCGCTGCCGGGCTGAGGGACACCGGCCGTCGCTGCGAGGCGGCGACGGATACCTGCCGGCCCTGAATCCTGCCGCAGGCGTGTGAGACCCGCGCGGAGCCGCTCCTGGGCATGGGGAGGTGGCGGAAGATGCCAGCATTCAAATACGAGATCGCGATCGACAACAGCCGGAACCTGGTCAAGATCGGCCTGGACAAGGACGCACGCCACCCGACGGGGTGGGACTTCGTGCTGCTCGACGTGCACCAGTTCACCGACCAGTCGATCACCTTCGCGACGACGGAGATGAAGGGCTACGGCACGGTGATCAAGGAAACCTACGACAAGGCCTGCGGCGCCAACCAGTACGCCGAGGGCGAGGTCGGCACGCACAGCGCGGACTACCACATCGACCTGCATGTCCGCATGGAACAGGCGTTCGGCATCACCCAGCACCGGCTGTCGGCGGACGGGCCGACCTACCTGCACGAGCACTGGTCGAAGGGAAAGGGCAGGATCGCCGACGTGTTCAAGTTCGGCATCAAGCCGGGCATCTTCGATTTCAAGCTGGTGCAGGCGCTGCTGAAGCTCAACATCGCGACGCTGCAGTTCGAGTTCGACTGAGCCGGCGCGGCACTCACAGATTCTCGATCGGCACCGGCTCGATGGCGTCGGCCGGGGCGAAGCCGAAGATGCGGCCGTAGAAATAGAGCTCGGCCTCCAGCGCCCGGCGGATGTTGGCGGCCTGGCGAAAGCCGTGCGCCTCGCCGGCGAAGGCGAGGTAGGCGACCGGCACGCCCTTGGCCCGGAGGGCCGCCACCATCGCCTCCGCCTGCGCCGGCGGCACCACCCTGTCGTCCAGCCCCTGCAGGAAGATCACCGGGCAGCCGAGCCGCTGCGGATGGGCGATCGGCGAGCGCTGGCGGTACACCGGCTCCGCCGCCGGCAGCGGCCCGATCAGGCTGTCCAGGTAGCGGCTCTCGAACTTGTGGGTGTCGGCCGCCAGCGCCATCAGGTCGCCGATGCCGTACAGGCTGGCGCCGGCCCTGAACGTGTCGGTGAAGGTCAGCGCGCACAAGGTGGTGTAGCCGCCGGCGCTGCCGCCGCGGATGATCAGGCGGTCGGGATCGACCAGCCCCCGGGCGGCAAGGTGGCGGGCGCCGGCGGCGCAGTCCGCCACGTCGGCGACGCCCCATTGCCCCTTCAGCGCGTCGCGATAGGCGCGGCCATAACCGGTGCTGCCGCGGTAGTTGACGTCGAGCACGGCGAAGCCGCGGCTGGTCCAGTACTGGATCGCCAGGTTGAAGTCGGCCGAGGTCGCTCCCGTCGGCCCGCCGTGGGAACGCACCATCAGCGGCGGCAACGCACCCGGCTCCGCGACGAAATCGGGATTGGCGGGCGCGTAGTAGAAGCCGTGCGCGACCGCGCCGTCGTCCACCGGCCAGTCCATCGGCCGGGCCACCGAGACCAGGCCTGGGTCGACCGCCAGGGTCGAGGCCCGGCGCAGAGCACGGGCCGGAACGGGGCCTTGCCGGGCGCAGGCCGCGGCATCGCAGGCGACCACCGCCGGCGGCAGCGTCGGCCGCCGCGCAGGCCAGCAGCACCCGGTCGCCGCCCGCGATCGGGCCGCCGACGCTGTCCCAACCGAGGTCGAGCGGCACGGCACGGCCATTCTCGACCCGGTACAGGCGGCTGACCCCGTCGCGGATCATCGCCAGCACCGGCGTGCCGTCGGGCAGGAAGGCGAAGCTGCGGGCGCCGAACTGCCACAGCGGCAGGCCGCAGTCGGCTTCGACCGGGCACAGCGGCACCGCCCCGTCCGCGCCGGCGCGGTAGAGGTTCCACCAGCCGCTGCGGTCGGCGACGAAGTGCAGCGTGCCGTCCGGCGCCCATTCCGGCTGGAAGATCGATTCCGCCGGGCCGCCGGCCACGTGCTCTGCCGGGCCGACTGCGCCGTCGGCGTCGAGCGGCGCGCGCCCAGGTCGGTGCCGTCCCATGGCATGTTGGGGTGGTCCCAGCTCAGATAGGCCAGCCAGCACCCGTCCGGGCTGAAGCGCGGGCAGGCGAAGAAGTCGTGCCCGTCGGCGACGACGCGGCCGAAGCCGGCGCCGCCGGCGAGGTCGACCAGGACGATCGCGTTTGCCGGCTCACCGCCCGCGCGATGGTCCTCGCGCACGCAGGCGACCGCGTCCGCCCCGGCGCGAACGCCATGTCGGCGAAGCCGCACCGCCGGGTCGCGGTCGCCCGACGGGTCGGTCAGCGGCACGGCGGCGCCGTCCGGCCGCAGGGAATGCAGCCGCTGGTCGGCCAGGTTGACATAGACCAGCCGCGCGCCATCGGTCGCGACGGCGCCGCCGCCATATTCGTGCACGCGGCTGCGCACGCTGTGGTCCGGCGGCGTCAGCTCGGCCGGCTGCGCGCCGTCGCCGCCCTCGGCGACCAGCACGACCCGCCCGCGTTCGGCCGGCCGCGCCTCCAGCCAGCAGGCCCGGCCGCGATGGAAGCCCACCGGCGTCAGGCCGATCGAACCGGCGGTGAGCGCCTCGGCGGTGATCGGCGAGGCCCAGGCGCCATAGGGCCGGGTGCTCGGCATGCTTGGCCTCCGTTCGCCCGTCCACGCGGCCCTGCCGCGGCGCAGTTGACCCATGTCGCGCCATTCGGCTACCTGAACCGCACTCCAGGCCATCCGGCGAGTCTAAGTGTCAGAATCCGCCCCCATCTTCGTTCTCAACGGCCCCAACCTCAACATGCTCGGCGTCCGCCAGCCGGAAATCTACGGCCGCGAGACGCTGGCCGACATCGAGGCGATGTGCACGGACCATGCCGCCAAGCTGGGGCTGGAAATCGACTTCCGCCAGACCAATCTGGAGGGAATTCTGGTCGACTGGATCCAGGAGGCGCGCGCCAGCGCGGACGGCATCGTGCTGAACGCCGGCGCCTATACCCATACGTCGGTCGCGCTCTACGACGCGTTGTCGCTGGCCGAGCTGCCGGTGGTCGAGGTGCACCTGTCGAACATTCACCGGCGCGAGAGCTTCCGCCACCTGTCCTATATCTCCAAGGTCGCCAACGGCGTGATCTGCGGCTTCGGCCCCCAGGGCTATCTGATGGCGCTGGACGGCATGGCGACCCTGGTTGCGCGGAGGAATGCCTGATCATGGCCAAGTTCGACGTCGACGCTGACCTGGTCCGCAAGCTGGCGACCCTGCTGCAGGAATCCGATCTCAGCGAGATCGAGTATTCGCAGGGCGAGCAGCGCATCCGGGTCGCGCGCGGCCGCGCGGTCGAGCTGGCGCCCGCGGCGGCGGCGCCCGTTGCACACGCGGCCCCGGCGCAGCAGGCGGCCGAGCCCGCGGCCGACGCGTCGCACCCCGGCGCGATCACCGCGCCGATGGTCGGCACCGCCTATCTGACGCCGGAGCCGAACACGCCGCCCTTTGTGAAGGCGGGCGACCGGGTCAGCGAGGGCCAGACCCTGCTGATCATCGAGGCGATGAAGGTGATGAACCAGATCCGCGCCCCGCGTGCGGGCCTGGTCACCAAGGTGCTGGTGGAGAACGGCCAGCCGGTGGAGTATGGCGAACCGTTGATGGTGCTGGAATAGCGCCGCCGCCATGATCGAGAAGGTGCTCATAGCCAATCGCGGCGAGATCGCGCTGCGGATCCATCGCGCCTGCAAGGAGATGGGTCTGGCGACCGTGGCGGTGCATTCGACCGCCGACGCCAACGCGATGCACGTGCGGCTCGCCGACGAAAGCGTGTGCATCGGCCCGCCGCGGGCGGCGCAGAGCTACCTCAACATTCCGGCGATCCTGTCGGCGGCGACGATCACCGGCGCCGACGCCATCCACCCGGGCTATGGCTTCCTGTCGGAGAACGCGCGCTTCGCCGAGATGGTGGAGGAGCACGGCTTCGTCTTCATCGGCCCGTCGCCGGACCACATCCGGCTGATGGGCGACAAGATCGAGGCGAAGGCGACGATGCGCAAGCTCGGCGTGCCGGTGGTGCCGGGTTCGGACGGCCCGGTCGAAACCGTGGACGCCGCGCTGAAGACGGCCGGCAACATCGGCTATCCGGTGCTGGTCAAGGCGGCATCGGGCGGCGGCGGCAAGGGCATGAAGGTGGTGCGCGCGCCCGGCGAGATGGCCGAGGCGTTCACGCTGTGCCGGCGCGAGGCCAAGGCCAATTTCGGCGACGATTCCGTCTACATGGAAAAGTACCTGGAACGGCCGCGCCACATCGAGATCCAGGTGTTCGCCGACAACCACGGCGCGGTCATCCATCTCGGCGAGCGCGACTGCTCGCTGCAGCGCAAGCACCAGAAGGTGCTGGAGGAGGCGCCGTCGCCGGCACTGAACGCCGAGGCGCGCAAGAAGATCGGCGCGCGGGTGGTGGAGGCGCTGCAGCAGCTCGGCTATCGCAGCGCCGGCACCATCGAGTTCCTCTACGAGGACGGGGCCTTCTACTTCATCGAGATGAACACGCGCATTCAGGTGGAGCATCCGATCACCGAGATGGTGACCGGGCTCGACCTGGTGCGCGAGCAGATCCGGGTCGCCACCGGCGCCCCGCTCGGCTTCTCGCAGGACGACATCGTCATCTCCGGCCACGCCATCGAGTGCCGGATCAATGCCGAGAACCCCTATACCTTCGCGCCCTCGCCCGGCCGGGTGGCGGAATACCACCCGCCCGGCGGCCTGGGCGTCCGGGTCGATTCCGCTCTCTACTCCGGCTACAGCATTCCGCCCTACTACGACAGCCTGGTCGGCAAGCTGATCGTCCACGGTACCAGCCGCAACGAGTGCCTGATGCGGCTGCGCCGCGCGCTGGGCGAATATGTGATCGAGGGGATCGAGACGACGATCCCGCTGCATCAGCGGCTGATGGCCGAGCAGGACTTCATCAACGGCGAATACAACATCCACTGGCTGGAGCACTACCTGGCCGGGCTGGGTTGAGCCGCCGCCGCGCCGGACGGCGGCGCCGGGCCTGAGCGCCGCGCGGATCGCTGCCGATGACCGTCAGGCTGACACCCGACCTGCTGCTGCGCGCCTATGCCGCCGGCATCTTTCCGATGGCCGAGCGGGCCGACGATCCGGAGGTGTTCTGGATCGACCCGGAGATGCGCGGCATCCTGCCGCTCGACCGCTTCCACCTGCCGCGGCGGCTGGCCCGGACCTGGCGCCGGCAGCCGTTCCGCATCACGGTCGACCGGGCCTTCGAGGCGGTGATCGAAGCGTGCGCCGCGCCCCGCCCCGGCCATCCCGACACATGGATCAACGCATCGATCCGCGCCGCCTATGTCGCGCTGCACCGACAGGGTTTCGCCCACAGCGTGGAGTGCTGGGACGGCGACACGCTGGTCGGCGGGCTCTATGGCGTGTCGCTGAACGCGGCCTTTTTCGGCGAGAGCATGTTCAGCCACCGCACGGACGCCAGCAAGATCGCGCTGGTCTTCCTGGTCGAGCGCCTGCGCCAGCGCGGCTTTCGCCTGCTCGACACCCAGTTCGTGACCGAGCACCTGCGCCAGTTCGGCGCCACCGAGATTCCGCGCGCCGCCTATCAGCGCCTGCTCGCCCATGCCCTCGCGCACAGCGCGAAGTTCGACTGATATACTGGTGTAACAAAACGGATAATTCTGCATTCCGAGCCGCCCGTCGTTCCGCGGCCGAGGCGTTCGGAAAGCGACGCAACTTCCTGGAATAGAACGACGATTCGGTTTCGCTATTCGCCGCGCGCCGGGTCGTCGCAGCGGACCAGCCAGACGTCGTAGACCGGGTGGTCCATCGCCGACACCGACGGCGACGATGCGAACATCCAGCCGTTGAAGACCCGGGCCGGCTCGCCCTCGATCGGCGTCTCGGTGATGACCAGGAACGCTGCCGATTCAGGGCGCTGCGCGACCACCCGCTCCTGGCAGCTGTAGACGTCGATCGACAGGCGGAAGAACTCGGCACGGTCGCCGACCGGCACCGTGATCTCGCTGACCCGCGCGGTCACCTTGTCCAGGGCCCCGAGCACGGCGGCCGGCAGCTGGCGCGGCTCCGACGACGCACCCTGGTCCTGGGCCAGCACCGGTGCGCCGCCCAGAGCGGCAAGCGCGAACGCGAGAATCGTCGGCATCTGCATCTTCTGATCGGGCCCTCGTCCGGATCGTTGCTGTGCGGCCGGAATATGGCAAGACCGCGGCGGGGCAGTTCAGGGCTGGGCCTCGCCCTCGTCCTTGGTCTCGGCAGCGCTGAATACGAAGCGGCCGAGCAGATCGACCAGGTTGACCGGGTCCTGGGTGAATTCGAAGGCGTCGCCGGGCTGCATCATGTCGAAGTCGCCGCCGGGCTGGATGTCGATGTAGCTGCCGCCGAGCAGGCCCTCGCTGAGCACGCGGGCGGAACTGTCGAGCGGCAGCTCGATGCCCGAGGCGATGCCGAGCTTGGCCACGGCCTGGTACGTGGCGATATCCAGCTCCAGCGCGGAGACCGAGCCGATCTTGATGCCGCCGAGCCTGACGTCGCTGCCGATGGTCAGGCCGTCGACGCGGTTGAAGCGGGCGTCGAGCTCGTAGCCGTCGACCGCGCGCACGCTGGCCGAGCTGTACGCCAGCAGCACGAACACCACGGCGACAGCCAGCACGGCAGCGCCCATCACCGTCTCGATCAGGTTGCGTCCCATGCCTGTGCCCGCCCCTCGCCGTCAGTCCTCGGGCGGCGACCAGGGCTCGTAGTCGCCGGCGGTCGGCGCGCGGCGGCCGCCCTCCAGCGTGTGGCCCGGCGGCCGATAGGCCAGCGCCGTGCCGGTCAGGTTCGGCACATGCTCCTTCTGCCACGGCCGCGCCGGCTTGCCGGCCTCGGGCCCGGGCACGTCGTCGCTGACATAGTGCAGCCAGGCGTGCCATTCCGGCGGCACGCGCGACGCCTCGACCTCGCCCTTGTATATCACCCAGCGCCGCCGGCGGGGGCCGCCGCCGGCCCGCCGCTCCTGGTAATAGACGTTGCCGAACGGGTCGGACCCGACCCGCTGGCCGTGCAGCATCGTGTAGAGGCGGGTGCCCAGGCTCAAGCGACGACTCCGTATCCGGCCCCGAGATTTCCGCGGCGTGCGGCGGCCGGACTATGCCACCGGCCTCCGGCAACGTCCAGCATCGACCGCCCGCAGCCACCGCCATATTTCGTGGTCGCGCTAAGTTCAGCCACTAAATGCGCTGGACGGCACCATATTATGGGCTACACTGGGTTTCAGCCACCAGATGTCGGGGCGGCGTTGGCCCCACCCCGGCGGGCGAGCCACCATCCAGGGGCACAGGATGCGCATTACCTCCAGCTTCTGCGACCGTCCCGGCGCGCCGTTCGGCGACGTGGCCGTGCGCCGCGTGGCGATGGACCCGGACGGCGAGGCGGCGGACAGCATGGTGGTGCCGTCCGATTGGCCGCAGCGCACCTCGCGGGCGCTCGCGGCCTTCGACCTGCCGGATGCCGCGCTGCCGTTCCCGGCGGCGGAGCTGCCGGCCTGCCTGTCGGCGCCGACTGCCGGCATCGACAATCCGGTGCTGCGCGTCGTCGACCGGCTGGCCGCGCGCTGGACCGCGTGGGGCTGGCGGCTCGGCCTGTTCGACCAGGCGGACGATGCGGCGGCCTTTTTCGACGACATGCGCTGGCTGCTGGCGCACCGGCGGCTGGGCCCGGACCAGAGCGCCTGGCGCGGCATCAACGGCAGCCAGGCGCGCATCGGCCATGCGATCGACCCGTTCAGCGGGGTGATGACCCCCGCCCACGCCCTGCCCGGCTTCACCCCGGCCGACCATGTGGTGGAGCCGGAAGCCACGCCGCTCGACAACGTGGTGGCGCTGATGCGCAGCTCCGCGCGCGGCAAGGCCGCCGCCGCGATGCCGGCCGACCTGCCGGCGCCGGTACTGGCCATCGACGTCGCCCGCTTCGTCGACGGGCGCGGCCGGCTCGACGCCGGCGCGCTGGCCGCTGCGGCGCGGCTCGCCGCGATCGCGGCAGAGATCGAGCTCGGCACGCGGGTTTGGCGGACCGAGGCGCTGGCCCGGGCGATGCACGCCTACCGGCCCGCCGCGGTCGGGCCCGCCAACCTGGCCGGCCTGGTGCTGGGCCAGGGCCTTGGCCATGACGGCGAGGCCGGCCGCGCCCTCGCCGTCGCGGTCGCCGGCCTGATCACCGCAGCCTGCGCCGCCGCCAGCGCCGAGATCGCGGACGAAGCCGGCCCCTGCCCCGGCTTCGCCGCCGCCCGCGCCGCCGTGGCGGCCGGCCTGGCCGCGGCGGAGCGGGCATGGACCGCGGCGGTCGACCGGCTGGCGCATGTCGCCCGGCCCGGTGCGCTCGCCACCCTGGCAGCGAGCCTGGACCCCGTCGCCGGCCCGCTGTGGGCCGCCGCCCGCGACGGCACCCGCGCCGGCCTGCGCCACTGTGCCTTCACCGCGCTGCCGTCGGGCCGCGTCGACCCGCTGTTGCCGCTGGAGCTGCACACATTCGGCGCCGCGCCGCTGCCCGCCCTGCTGCTCGACCACGAGCATGCCAGCGGCCGGCGGTCCACCCAGGTCGTGCCCGAACTCGACCCGGGGCTCGCCGCGCTCGGCCACGGCGCCGGCGTGCGTGCGGCGGCGATCCGCCATCTGCGCGGCCGCCGCCGGCTGGACGGTGCGCCGGGCATCCCCGCCGCCGCCCTGCTGGCGAAGGGCCTGCCGCCTGCCGCCCTGGCCCGGCTGGAGACGGCGCTGGCCGAGGCCCACGACATCCGCCACGTCTTCAACCGCTGGGTGCTCGGCGCCGAGGCCTGCCGCGCGCTCGGCCTCGACCCGGTGCAGTGCGAGGATTTCGGCTACGACATGCTGGCCGCGATCGGCTTCGACGCCGATGCGATCGCCGCCGCCAACCGTCATTGCCTGGGCGCGGGCACGCTGGTCGGCACGCCGGGACTGCCCGACGCCGACGCCCGCGCCCTGTCGCCGGAGCGCGGCGAGGCCGCCGGCAGCGAGGCCCGGATGACCGAAGCGCTCGACCTGGTGCTGTCGCGGCCGAGCCCGGCGCCGCAGCGTGCGTCGACGCCGCCGGCGCAGCTCCAGGCGGGCGCCCTGTCGGACCGCGGCCCGCCCTGGCCAGCCTGGGCCAGGGCTGAACTGCTCCGCGCGGCGCGTGCGCGCTTGTCTGGCGCGCGCCGTTGCGCCACTGTGCCGGCCATCGAGGCGAAGCCAGGACCAGACCCGATGACCTCTGCCGTTGAGGAGCGCCTGCGTGCGCTCGGTATCGCGCTGCCGGACGCCCCGGCGCCCGCCGCCAACTACGTGCCGTTCCAGACCGCGGGCGAGCTGGTGTTCGTCTCCGGCCAGCTGCCGATGGTCGACGGCAAGGTCGCGGTGGTCGGCAAGCTGGGCGCCGATGTCGACCTCGACCGCGGCCGTGAGGCCGCGCGGCTGTGCATGATCAACATCCTCGCCCAGATGAAGCGGGCCTGCGGCGGCGACCTCGACCGGATCGCGCAGTGCGTGCGCGTCGGCGGCTTCGTCAACTGCGTCGACGGCTATGCCGACCAGCCGAAGGTGATCAACGGCGCCTCCGATCTGGTCGTCGACGTGCTCGGCGATCGCGGCCGGCACGCCCGCGCCGCCGTCGGGGTCAACGCCCTGCCGCTGGGCGCTGCTGTCGAGGTCGAGGCGGTATTCCGGCTCGGGTGACCGGCTATTTGCCCAGTGCGCCGAAGGTCAGCCCGCGCACGATGTAGCGCTGGGCCAGCAGCGCGACGACGGCGGGCAGCAGGATCGCGATGGTGGTGCGCACCATCATGTCGGCGCCGCCGCCGCCGGCGGTGATCAGCATCGGCATGGTGCGCATCTCCAGCCGGAAGAAGGACAGGGCGAACAGGTAGTCGTTCCAGACATAGGCCAGCGAGATCAGCGCGCCGGCCGCGAGCGCCGGTGTCGACACCGGCAGGATGATGTGCAGCAGGATCACCCAGCCCGGCGCGCCGTCCAGGGCGGCGGCCTCCTCCAGTTCGACCGGCAGGTCGAGGAAGGTCTGGCGCATGATGACGATGATGAACGGCAGCACCAGCGAGGCGTTGACCAGGATCAGCGCCAGCTTGGTGTCGATCAGGTCCACCCAGTCCATCAGCAGATAGAGCGGGACCACCAGCATGATCGGCGGAACCAGCCTGGCCGTCAGCAGCAGCCCGGTGACGATGTCGCTGCGCACCTTGCCGCCGCGCCGCGCCATGCGCGCCAGCGACCAGGCGGCGGGCACCGCCAGCACCAGCGCCAGCGCCATCGCCGAGACGGCGATCACGGCCGAATCCCACAGCGCGTCACGGATCAGCGGGGTCGAGAGCTGGTCGACCCATGCGTCGATCTGCGGGTCGAAGTCGAGCCACGGAATGCCGAGCCCGCGAACGCGCACCCGGTCGGCCGCCTGGCGAAAAGTGGCTGCGACCAGCCACAGCAGCGGCATCACGAAGACGACGACGACGGCAAGCGCCACGACGGTCGTCAGCGAGGTCCGCATCGGGGCGCGACTCCTGCATTCGGCTGGGCGGGGCCCGGGCAAGGCCGGATGCGACCGCGGACACCCTTGTCCCGGCTTGGGCGCGATCCCATTGTCGAGGCGAGCGCCCCCTTCGTCACGGACCCGGCATGGCTGACGGACGCGACCAGTACACCGCCCGGCTCGCGGACTCGATCGCCGCGATCGATGCCGCCGACTGGGACCGATGCGCGGGCGGCCGCAACCCTTTCGTGAGCCATGCCTTCCTCAATGCGCTGGAAGAGAGCGGTTCGGTCGGCGACCGCACCGGCTGGTGGCCGCAGCACCTCGTGCTCGAGGACGACAGCCGCCGGATCGTGGGATGTATGCCGCTCTATCTCAAGAACAATTCCTACGGCGAGTATGTTTTCGACCACAGCTGGGCCCATGCCCTGGAGCAGGCCGGCGGCGACTATTACCCCAAGCTGCAGGCGGCGGTGCCGTTCACCCCGGCGCCCGGGCCGCGACTGCTGGTCGGCGACGAGCCCGACATCGCCGCCAAGGCGGCGCTGACCGACGGCGCCGTGCAGGTCGCCAAGCGGATGGGCGTGTCCTCGCTGCACGTCACCTTCTGCAGCGAGGACGACTGGCAAGTGCTGGGCGCGGCCGGTTTCCTGCAGCGGCTGGGCCAGCAGTTCCACTGGCACAACCGGGGCTATGGCCGCTTCGACGACTTCCTCGGCGCGCTTGCCTCGCGCAAGCGCAAGGCGATCCGCAAGGAGCGCAGGTCGGTCGCGGAATCCGGCATCGCCGTCGAGGTGCGCCACGGCGACGAGATGACGCCGGCGCTGTGGGACGCCTTCTACCGCTTCTACGTCGACACCTACGACCGCAAGTGGGGCGCACCCTATCTGACCCGCCGCTTCTTCGAGCTGATCGGCGCCCGGATGCCACGCCAGGTGGTGATGGTGCTGGCCTGTCGCGACGGCCGTCCGATCGCCGGCGCCATGAACCTGCGCGGCAGCGATGCGCTGTACGGCCGCAACTGGGGCTGTGCCGAGGACCACCCGCTGCTGCACTTCGAGTGCTGCTACTACCGGGCCATCGACTATGCGATCGAACACGGTCTGGCCAGGGTCGAGGCCGGCACCCAGGGACCGCACAAGATCCAGCGCGGCTACCTGCCCTGTCCGACCTACAGCGCACATTGGATCGCCAACGCCGGCTTCGGCCGCGCGGTCGAGGACTTCCTGCGCCGCGAGCGGCCCGCCGTGCGCGAGGAGATGGTCTGGCTGGAGCGCGAGCATTCGCCCTACCGCAACCCGGACGGCGACTGCGGGGCTGATCGGGCGGGTCAGGGACTGGTCAGGTAGAACCAGAGGAAGAACAGGCCGAACAGGATCGGCTGGTGCACCAGGTAGATGATCAGCGTGTGCCGGCCGAGGAACCGCACGGTGCAGCCCGCCACACCATCCAGCGGCCAGGCGGCGAGCGCGGCCGCGGCCCCGCTGGACAGGGCCAGCCGCGCCAGCGCGATGCCGATCAGCACACCGCTGAACCACGGCACCAGCGGCACGTAGTCGACCGCCCACACCTCGCCGGTGCCCATGCCCAGCCACAGCAGCCACGGCGCCGACAGCCAGTCCTGGTGCGCATAGTCGAGCGCGATCACGCCGGCCGCCGCGGCCAGCGTCAGCCACCACGGCAGCCGCAGGAAGGCCAGCCCGATCACGCTGGCCACCGCGATGTGGTGCAGGATGCCGAAGAAGACGCCGGCCTGGGGATAGTTCCAGTAGGTCGCCGCGGTCACGATGGCGGCGCCCGCCACGATCTTGGCCAGCCTGATGCCGTAGCGGCGCCGGTCGATGCCGCCCTCCGCCGCCAGAACCAGTCCGATGCCGGCGATGACCAGGAAGGCGCCGGCGATCACCGTGCGGGCGAACAGCCAGAACGGCGCCTCGAACAGGCCGAAATAGTGGATGCCGAAGTCCTCGAGATCCCAGCAGAAATGATAGGCAATGACGGCGAGGATCGCGATGCCGCGCGCGAAATCCAGCGCGGGCAGCCGCACAGGGCGCATGGCGGTCTGGGCGGCAATCGCGACGGCTTCGGTCATCGGCTGGGCGGACTGTGGCGGGGGCGGAGAGCCTAGCGGCAAACGCCTAGCGGCGGTACCAGAAACGGGACGGGCCGGTGTCCAGGTGGACGAAGCCCGAGCGCCAGTAGATGCCGAGGCCGCCGGCGCCGATCCGCATCGCCTGGTTGGCCAGGATGTTGATGCCCAGGCCCTGCACCGAGACGTCCACCGCCATGCCCTCCTTGTGCAGGCTGTTCTGCGCGGCGCCCTCGCTGAGCAGCAGCTGGTTGGTGGCCTCGGTGCGGAAGCCCGAGTGCATGCTGATCATCGGCCGGCTGCCGCGGGCGGCGGCATAGCGGCTGCCCAGCGTCCACAACAGGTCGTAGACGCCCGGGTCCATCGCCGCGGCGACGTTCTCGCGATGGTCGCGCAGCAGCCAGTCCAGCGCGCTCAGCGCCTCGTCGATATAGGCCTCGCCGTCGTGATAGACGTCGTCGAAGCTTTCGCCGGTATGGACGGCATAGAGCCTGACCCGGCGCTCGCCGGCCGCTGCCGCCGGCATCGCCGACAGCGCCAGCGTCGCCGCGCCGGCGCCGATCAGCCGGCGCCGGCTCAGCCCGTCGGCCGCACCCACGGGCTCGCACCCGCGCGGCCGGTGCCGCTCACGCTCGTTCGCCGTCGTCATTCCAGTCAGATGGGTTGGCCCGTCGCCGCTGCCAACCGGCGCGGGCGCCGGCGCAGCGGCCAGGCCGCAAGCGACAGGCCGCAAGCGACAGGCCGGGCGGTCCTGCCGGAACCGCCCGGCCGGCGATGCCGTGTCGTCGCCGTGGCGTCAGGGAATCAGCACGGTATCGATCACGTGGATGACGCCGTTGGAGGCATCCACGTCGGCCGCGATGACCTTGGCGTTGTCGACCTTGACGCCGTTGCTGCCGTTGATCGAGACCGAGCGGCCTTCCAGGGTGGCCACGTCCATCGTCTGGCCGGCCAGGTCGGACGCCATCAACTCCTGTCCCGCGATCACGTGATAGCTGAGGATCTGCACCAGCCGGTCGCGGTTGGCCGGCAGCAGCAGGGCGTCGACCGTGCCCTGCGGCAGCGCAGCGAACGCCTCGTCGGTCGGCGCGAACACGGTGAACGGCCCGGCGCCCATCAGGTCGTCGGCCAGGCCGGCGGCCTCCAGCGCGCTCACCAGCGTGGTGAAATTGCCGGCTGCCGTCGCCGTCGCCACGATGTCGGCCGCGGCCGGGGACGGGGTCGAATCGGTGCTCTCCGCAGAAGCGGAGGCTTCGGCCGAGGTCTCCGCGGCAGCGCTCGTTTCGGCGGCTGCCTCATCGCCACTCGTGCTGCCGCTGGTCCGGCAGGCCGCCAGGCCGAGCACACCGACCAGGGCGATCGCGGTCAGCGCGGGGGAACGAAACAAGGTCTCTGCAAGCATAGAAGAAACGCCTCCACTCCGGTTACTTGGATTGTTGCCGCCGGGAACGGGCACGGCGGCTGCGTCACGGGATGACCATGCACTATTGTGCGCCAAAATGGGAGCCGGTTCAGGCCCCGCACCGGTCCGCGGGGCCCGGGATCACTCGCCGCGCACCTCGTCGACCATGGCGTTGAGCTGGCCGATGTCGCGAACCACGAGCACATGGCCCTCGCGCACGACCAGGCCCTGGCGGGCGAGGTCGGACAGCACGCGGGCGACCGTCTCGCGCGTGGTGCTGACCCGCGCGGCGATGTCGCTGTGTACCGGGATCGGCCGGATCCGCGCCTCGATGCCGTCCAGCGTCGCGTCGCGCGCCAGGCGCAGCACCTCGGCCTGGACCCGGTTGTTGGCGCCGACCACGCTCAGGTCCATGATCCGCGCGGTGGCGCCGCGCACGATGCGGGCCAGCCCGCGCATGACGTCCAGCGCCACGGTCGGATATTCGACCATCAGGTCGATGAACGCCTCGGGCGACATCGCGGCCACCGTCGTCGGCTCCAGCGCCACCGCTGACGCCGAGCGCGGCTCGCCGTCGATGGCGGCGAGCTCGCCGAAATAGCTGCCGCTCGACACGTCGTCGAACGAGATTTCCCGTCCGTTCGGGGCGTAGATCACGATCCGGGCCTTGCCGGTGGTGACGAAGCAGACATCGCGGCTGGGGCTGTGCTGGTCGATGATGAACTGGTCCGGTTCGAACCGCCGCCAGGTGCATCGACCCGAAAGCATCTCCAGATCCTCGGGCAGCAGGCCCGACAGGATGTTGATTCGACACAGGTCTTTCTCGAGAACGGCCACTGATCCCCCTCCATTCGGCCGGCATGCGAACATCGCGGGCGTTGGGTTCGCGCCGGCCGATGCCCAAATATCACAATGCCACTGTAATGACAGCGCACGGAAGACCTGCCGTGGTTATTAGCACAGCCGCACGCATCGTCGCCCTCTCCGTCCCGCTCTGCGCCTGCGTCGGCCCCGGCGCGGGTGTGCCGCCCGCCGCAGTGCCGACCAACGGGCCGGCCGCCTGCACCGCAACGGCCGCCTGGCAGCCGCAGGAGCAGCGCATCGCGCACGAATGGGTCTACGAGACGCTGCGGATGGGCGAGTACCTGGCCTGCGACGTGGCCAAGCGCCAGCTGGCCCAGCGCTCCGCTTCGGTCTGCCAGACCGCGCTCGGCAGCCGCACCGACATCCGCGACCTGGTCGCGCGCACCCAGTTCCACGGGTCCGGCTATGTCTGCGACTGCCGAGAGGTCGGCATGTTCACCGCCTGCACGGTCGAGGGCGACGCGCTGTGCAGCTACGAGGAGGCGGTGCCGGGCAGCTATTCCTGCGACTGATGCCCGCCCCGGCGCCCGCGACGGCGCCGCAATCATCCACCGGCGCCGGCGCCGCGTAACCCCTTCGTCGCCACAAGGGTGGACAGCGGCGCTTGCATCACTATATATCGCTTCGATATATGTATGGCCGGAATATGACGTTGACTCATATGCCGAGCCTGGGCATGGTCCGCGCGGGAGAATGGGTGCCATGGATGCACGAGCGATTTGCCTGGCCGTCCTCAGCCTGGGCGACGCCAGCGGCTACGAGATCCGCAAGAGCCTGGAGGCCGGGCCGTTCAGCGTGTTTTCGGAGGCCGGGTTCGGCTCGATCTATCCGGCGCTGCGCCGGATGAGCGAGGAAGGCCTGATCACCGGTCAGACCGAGAACCAGGAAGGCCGGCCGGACAAGAAGGTCTATCGCATCACCCAGAAGGGCAAGCTGGCGCTGCTCGACATCCTGGAGGAGGCGCCGGCGGTCGAGCGGTTCCGCTCCGACCACCTGTTCCGGCTGTATTTCGCCCATCTGATGCCGGCGCGCACCGTCGAGGCGCTGATCGACGAGCGCCTGACGTTCTACCGCGACAAGATCGAGCACCTGTGCAGCCGGCCCGACTGCGGCAGCAAGCGCCCCGGCGCCGACTTCGTGCGCGGCTTCGGGCTGGCGCTGTACGAGGCGGCCGCGCGCTATCTCGACGAACACCGGCACGAACTGCTGGCGGCGATCGCCATCGACGGCGAGCTGGCGGCCAAGGCCGCCTTCGCGGCGCCACAGTCCGGGCGCGAAATCGACGCACCCGCTGCCGTGCCCAGCCAGGCCGCGGAATAGGCGCGGGCCCAGGAACAACGAGGATCGCGGACCGATGAGACTTTCGCTGATCTTTGCCGGCGTTCTCGCCGTCGGCGCGGTGGCCTGGATCGGCTCGGGCGTGCTGATGGGCGGACCGGCCGAGACGGCGCCGACCGGCGCCTTCGCCACCGAAGCCGACGGCGCGGCAAACGAACCGGCACCGTTCCGCGTCCGCGTCGCCGACATGGTCGCCGAGCCCTATGTCGAAGAGGTCGCCCTGCTCGGCCACACCGCTGCGAACCGCTCGGTCACCATCGGCGCCGAGATCGCCGGCACCGTCGCCGAGATCCTGGTCGAGGAAGGCGCGGCGGTGGCGGCCGGAACCCCGTTGGCCCGCCTGTCCACCTACGACCTGGAGGCGCAGGTCGAACAGGCGCGCGCGCTGCTGGAGCAGCGGCGCATCGAGTACAATGCGGCGGCGCAACTGAGCCAGAGCGGCTATTCCGCCCGCACCCAGGTCGCCACCGCGCGGGCCAACCTGAACGCCGCCGAGGCGCAGGTCACCGCCTGGCAGCAGCAGCTGGACAAGACCACCATCACCGCCCCGTTCGACGGCCTGGTCAACAGCGTCGACGTCGAGCTCGGCAGCTATGTCCGCGAGGGCGACCAGGTCGCCATGCTGGTCGACCTCGACCCCATCGTCGTCGTCGTCCATGTGACCGAGCGCCAGATCGGCGAGGTCCATGTCGGTGCGGTGGCGAGCGTGCGGCTGATCACCGGCGTCGAGGCTGACGGCGTCATCCGCTACGTCTCGGCAATGGCCGACCCGTCCACCCGCACCTTCAAGGTCGAGATCGAGATCCCGAATCCCGACGGGTCGATCATCGACGGTCTCACCGCGGACGTGCGCATCGCCGGCCGGCAGATCATGGCGCACCGCATCAGCCCGGCGGTGATCGCGCTCGCCGACGACGGCACCATCGGCGTGCGCATCGTGGCCGAGGGCAACACCGTCGCCTTCGTGCCGATCGCCCTGCTCGGCGACACCACCGACGGCCTGTGGGTCGCCGGCCTGCCCGAGAAGGTGACGCTGATCACGGTCGGCCAGGAATACGTGTCCAGCGGCCAGGTCGTCGAGCCGGTCTACCAGCCGACGGCGGCACTGGACGACGGGCCGGACACCGCGTCATGAACGCGCTGATCGGGGCGGCGCTCAGCCACAGCCGCATGGTGCTGTCGACTCTGGCGCTGCTGCTGGTCGCCGGCTACGCCACCTATGTCGCGATCCCGAAGGAGAGCGACCCGGACATCAACATCCCGATCATCTATGTCTCGATGAGCCTGGAGGGCGTCTCGCCCGAGGACGCCGAGCGCCTGCTGGTCAAGCCGATCGAGCAGGAGGTGCGCAGCGTCGAGGGCCTGAAGGAGATGCGCTCGACCGCCTATCTCGGCGGCGCCAACGTCGTGCTGGAGTTCGAGGCCGGCTTCGACGCCGACCAGGCCCTGCTCGATGTGCGCGAGGACGTCGACCGCGCCAAGCCGAACCTGCCCGCCGAGGCCGACGAGCCGACCGTGAACGAGGTCAACCTCAGCCTGTTCCCGGTGATCACCGTCAACCTGCACGGCCCGGTGCCGGAACGGACCCTGCTGGCCGTGGCGCGCCGGCTGGAGGACGCCATCGAGGCCCTGCCCCCGGTCCTCAGCGTCGACATCGCCGGCGACCGCGAGGAGCAGGTCGAGGTGATCATCGACCCGGTGGTGGCGGAAAGCTATGGGCTGGCGGTCGACGAGCTGGTGACGATCGTCTCCAACTCCAACCGGCTGATCGCGGCGGGCCAGCTCGACACCGGCAACGGCCGCTTCGCCATCCGCGTGCCGGGCCTGTTCGAGAACCTGAACGACATCCTGACCCTGCCGATCAAGGTCGACGGCGACCGGGTCATCATGCTGCGCGACGTCGCCACCGTGCAGCGCACGTTCAAGGATCCGCAGAGCTATGCCCGCATCAACGGCGAGCCGGCGGTCGGCCTGGAGGTGGTGAAGCGCAGCGGCGAGAACGTCATCGAGACCATCGAGATGGTCAAGGCGACCGTGGCGAGCCTGCGCGAGTTCATCCCCGAGACGGTCGAGATCACCTATTCCGGCGATTCCAGCCAGGACATCCGGCGCATGCTGGACGACCTGCAGAACAACATCATCAGCGCCGTGCTGCTGGTGATGATCGTCATCGTCGGCGCGCTCGGCATCAAGTCCGGCCTGCTGGTCGGCGTCGCCATCCCCGGCTCGTTCCTGACCGGCATCCTGGTGCTGGCGATCATGGGCCTGACCGTCAACATCGTGGTGCTGTTCGCGCTGATCCTCGCCGTCGGCATGCTGGTCGACGGCGCCATCGTGGTCACCGAATACGCCGACCGCAAGCTGGCCGAGGGCTATACCCGCAAGCAGGCCTACGGCGCAGCGGCCAAGCGGATGGCGTGGCCGATCATCGCCTCGACCGCCACCACCCTGGCCGCCTTCCTGCCGCTGCTGTTCTGGCCTGGCATCGTCGGCGAGTTCATGCAGTACCTGCCGATCACCCTGATCGCCACGCTCAGCGCCTCGCTGGCGATGGCGCTGATCTTCGTGCCGACGCTGGGCGGCGTGCTCGGGCGCCAACGGGTGAAGATGGACGAGGCCAAGGTCGCGCAGATGAAGCTGCTGTCGGGCGACGACCCGTCGACCGACATCGAGGCGGCGCTGCGCTCGGTGAAGGGCTTCACCGGCGGCTATGTGCGCGTCCTGCGCGGCGCCCTGCGCCACCCGGGCAAGATCCTGATCGCCGCCGTGCTGGCGCTGGTCGGGGCGCAGATGGCCTATGGCACCTTCGGCCGCGGCGTCGAGTTCTTCCCGTCGATCGAGCCGGAGCAGATCAGCCTGCAGGTCAAGGCGCGCGGCAACCTGTCGGTCGACGAGCAGGATTTCCTGGTCGCCGAGGTCGAGGACATCGTCCTGGACGTGGCGGCCGAACGCAACGAGATGGCTTCGGTCTATACCCGCAGCGGCGGCCAGGGGCAGAGCCAGGACGCGGCCGAGGACGTCATCGGCATCATCGCCATCGAGTTCGTCGAGTGGGACCGGCGCCGGTCGGCCCGCGAGATCGAGCACGAGATCCTGGAGCGCGCGTCCGAACTGGCCGGCATCACCGTCGAGGTGCGCGAGCAGGAGGCCGGGCCGGCCGCCGGCAAGCCGGTGCAGATCCAGATCGCCTCGCAATATCCCGAGCTGATCGAGCCGACCGTGGTCATGCTGCGCGACCGGATGGAGCGCACGCCCGGGCTGATCGACATCGAGGACAGCCGGCCGCTGCCCGGCGTCGAATGGGAGCTGACCATCGACCGCGCCCAGGCCGCCAAGTTCGACGCCAGCATCGCCCAGATCGGCAGCCTGATCCGGCTGGTGACCAACGGCCTGCGCTTCAGCGAATACCGCCCCGACGATGCCGACGACGAGGTCGACATCGTCGCGCGCTACCCGGTGGCCGACCGCAACCTGTCGATGCTCGACCGCATCCGCATCCAGACCAATGCCGGCCTGGTGCCGATCTCGAACTTCGTGGTGCGCAGCGCCGAGCCGCGGGTCGGCACGCTGGCGCGCACCGGCGGGGTGCGGGTGATGACCGTCAAGGCCGACATCGACCCGGCCGCCGTCGACGCCCGCGGCAACCCGCTGCTGGCCACCGACATGATCAACGCGATGAAGGACTGGCTGGCCGACGCCCAGATCGACCCGCGGGTCGAGGTCAGCTTCCAGGGCGAGGACGAGGACCAGGCCGAGGCGCAGGCGTTCCTGACCAGCGCCTTCGGCATCGCGCTGTTCATCATGGCGATCATCCTGGTCACCCAGTTCAACAGCTTCTACAGCGCGTTCCTGATCCTGTCGGCGGTGATCATGTCCACCGTCGGCGTGATGCTGGGGCTGCTGCTGACCAACCAGCCGTTCGGCATCGTGATGAGCGGGGTCGGCGTCATCGCGCTGGCCGGCATCGTGGTCAACAACAACATCGTGCTGATCGATACCTACGACCAGCTGCGCAAGACCGTGACCAATCCGATGCACGCCATCCTGCTGACCGGCGCCCAGCGCCTGCGGCCGGTGATGCTGACCACCGTCACCACCATCCTCGGCCTGATGCCGATGGTGCTGCAGGTCAACATCGACTTCGCCGCGCGCAGCCTGTCGGTCGGCGCGCCGTCGACCCAGTGGTGGGTGCAGCTGTCGACCGCGATCGCCTTCGGCCTGACCTTCGCCACCGTGCTGACTCTGATCGTCACGCCCTGCGCCCTGCTGGCGCGCGAGAACGTACGCGGCTGGCGGGCCCGCCGCCGCGAGCGCCGGGACGCCCGGCGCGCCGCCGCCGGCCGGACGCCGGCGCAGCAGCAGGACGGCTGGACCGCGGAGCCGCTGCCCGAGGCCGCGGAGTAGCGACGCCGCCGGCGGGCGGCAGCGCCGGCGCCGTCACGATTGTGCAATGCACAACCGGCCTTGACTCCTCCCGCTGTGCTGCCTACATTTCACCCGATGCTGCAATGCAGCAACGCGGGTGCGAAACGCCCCGCGGGACATTCACGACATCGGAGGTGGATATGAGCACCAAGGCCAAGGGCGAGCCCACGGCCGCGAAGAAGGCGGGCGACGCGATCAAGACCGAGGCGGTCGAGATCGAGTCGGCGATGCAGGCCGGCGCCGAGGCGGTGGAAGCCGCGGTCGAGCGGGTGGTCGAAGCCTCGCAGGCGCAGGTCGAGAAGGCCGGCGCGATGGTCGCAGGCAACCTCGACGCGATGACCCGGACCGGCCAGGGCACGATGGAGAGCCTGCTGCAGGCCGGCACCTCGCTGGCCAAGGGCGTCGGCGAGATGAACCGGGCGGTCTTCGCCTTCGCGCAGAGTTCGCTCGCCGCCAACTTCAACGCCGCCAGGCAGATGATGACCTGCGCCAGCGTGAAGGAGGCGATGGACATCCAGGCGAGCCACATGAAGGCCAGCTTCGACAGCCTGCTGGCCGAGGGCGGCAAGATCGGCGAGATCGCCAGCGCCACCCTGACCGAGACGATGGCGCCGATCGGCCGCGAGCTGAAGGCCGGCTTCGGCCGCGCCATGGGCCCGCAGTCGGTCTGAGCCCGCTCCGCCGCGTCCGGGTGCCGGCCGCCGCGCCGGCCCCCCGCCGCGATTTGACCTGGCCACGCGCCCGCCATATTTGGCGGGCGTGATGCTTTCTGCTGTCCGCATCGGCGCCGGCCGGCGGCGGTGCGCCGCCTCCGGATTCGCGGCCGGCCCGCGAATTCAATGCTTCACGCGACGGCGGGCGATCCCATATGATTGCAGGGTCGGTCAGGCAGTCGGGCGGGTCGCTTCGCGACTGGAGGACGATCGCCCGCCAGCGCCCCCATCCGCCGAAGGGATTGAGTGACGATGAGCGACGAGGTGCGACGGGGTGACGGCGATCCGGGAACCGGCGTGGTGGTCCGGATCAAGCCGAAAACGAAGAAGCCGTCTCTTTACAAGGTGTTGATGCTCAACGACGACTATACGCCGATGGAGTTCGTCGTGCACATTCTGGAGCGCTTCTTCAACAAGACCCGCGAGGAGGCCACGGAAGTCATGCTGCACGTGCACCGTCGCGGCGTCGGCATCTGCGGCGTCTACACCTACGAGGTGGCCGAAACCAAGGTGACGCAGGTCATTGAGTTCGCGCGGCAGCACCAGCATCCTCTGCAGTGCACGTTGGAGAAGGAATAGCGGCCCGATGCTGTCACGCAACCTGGAACAGACCCTGCACCGTGCGCTCGCCCAGGCCAACCAGCGCCGGCACGAATACGCCACGCTGGAGCACCTGCTGCTGGCGTTGACCGAGGACCAGGATGCGGTTGCCGTGTTCCGCGCGTGCGGGATCGACCTGCAGCGCCTGCGCGACGAGCTGTCGAACTACATCGAGAACGACCTTGCCTATCTGGTGACCACCCGCGGCGAGGACGCCAAGCCGACATCCAGCTTCCAGCGCGTGCTGCAGCGCGCCGCCATCCACGTCCAGTCCTCCGGCCGCGAGGAGGTGACCGGCGCCAACGTGCTGGTCGCGATCTTCTCCGAGCGCGAGAGCCACGCGGTATTCTATTTGCAAGACCAGGACATGAGCCGGCTGGACGCCGTGAACTACATCTCGCACGGCATCGCCAAGGTGCCGGGGCAGTCGGAGCAGCGGCGGGTTTCGGGCTCCGACGACGAGTCGCGGGAGGAGAAAGCGAGCAAGAAGGGCGAAGAGGCGCTGAGCACCTATTGCGTCAACCTCAACGAGAAGGCCGCGGCCGGCCGGATCGATCCGCTGATCGGCCGCGAGAGCGAGGTCGAACGCACCATCCAGATCCTGTGCCGGCGCCAGAAGAACAACCCGCTCTATGTCGGCGAGCCCGGCGTCGGCAAGACCGCGATTGCCGAGGGTCTCGCCCGCCGCATCGTCAAGGGCGAGGTGCCCGACGTGCTGAAGCCGGCGATCATCTACCAGCTCGACATGGGCGCGCTGCTGGCCGGCACCCGCTATCGCGGCGACTTCGAGGAGCGGCTGAAGGCGGTGGTATCGGAGCTGGAGCAGAAGCCGCATTCGGTGCTGTTCATCGACGAGATCCACACCGTGATCGGCGCCGGCGCCACCTCCGGCGGCGCGATGGACGCGTCGAACCTGCTGAAGCCGGCGCTGGCCAGCGGCTCGCTGCGCTGCATCGGCTCGACCACCTACAAGGAATACCGCAACTATTTCGAGAAGGACCGGGCGCTGGTGCGCCGGTTCCAGAAGATCGACGTCAACGAGCCCTCGGTCGACGACACGGTCAAGATCCTGCGCGGGCTGAAGCCCTACTACGAGGAGCACCACAAGGTCCGCTATACCGACGACGCGATCCGCACGGCGGTGGAGCTGGCCGCGCGCTACATCAACGACCGCAAGCTGCCCGACAAGGCGATCGACGTGATCGACGAGGTCGGCGCCGCCCAGATGCTGGTGCCGCCGTCGCGCCGGCGCAAGACAATCGGGGTCAAGGAGATCGAGGCGGTGGTCGCCAAGATCGCCCGCATCCCGCCGAAGAACGTCACCCGCGACGACAAGGCGATCCTGAAGAACCTGGAGCGCGACCTGAAGCGCATGGTCTATGGCCAGGATCAGGCGATCGACGCCCTGGTCAGCGCCATCAAGCTGGCCCGCGCCGGCCTGCGCGAGCCGGAGAAGCCGATCGGCAACTACCTGTTCTCCGGCCCCACCGGCGTCGGCAAGACCGAGGTGGCGCGCCAGCTGGCCGCCGCACTGGGGGTCGAGATCAAGCGCTTCGACATGTCGGAGTACATGGAACGGCATTCGGTCTCGCGCCTGATCGGCGCGCCGCCGGGCTATGTCGGCTTCGACCAGGGCGGGCTGTTGACCGATGCGGTCGACCAGCACCCGCACTGCGTGCTGCTGCTGGACGAGATCGAGAAGGCCCATCCGGACCTGTTCAACATCCTGCTGCAGGTGATGGACCACGGCAAGCTGACCGACCACAACGGCAAGACGGTCGATTTCCGCAACGTCATCCTGATCATGACCACCAACGCGGGCGCGGCCGACCTCGCCAAGCCGGCGATCGGCTTCGAGCGCAGCGTGCGCGAGGGCGACGACAAGGAGGCGATCGAACGCATGTTCTCGCCGGAGTTCCGCAACCGGCTCGACTCGGTGATCCCGTTCGCCCACCTCAGCGAGGAGGTGCTGTCGCGGGTGGTCGACAAGTTCGTCATGCAGCTCGAGGAGCAGCTGCTCGACCGCAACGTCACCATCGAGATGAGCGACAAGGCGCGCCACTGGCTGTCGGTCAAGGGCTACGACCGGCTGTTCGGCGCCCGCCCGCTCGGCCGGGTGATCCAGGAGAATGTGAAGAAGCCGCTGGCCGACGAGCTGCTGTTCGGCGAACTGACCAACGGCGGCGTCGTGTTCGTCGACCTGGACGAGAAGGCAGACAAGCTCGCGTTCCGCTTCGACCAGGCCAAGGAGCCGGCCAAGAAGCCGCGCAAGGGCCCGGACCGCGGCTCGGCCGAGCGCAAGGAGCCGGAATTCGTCGAATAGCGCCGGTACTTCCGCCGGACAGCGAGAGGGCCCGCGCTGCGGGCCCTTCTTGCATCGGCGGGCGCCGCCGCCTTACTGCATGAAGACGTTGATCGCGACCGCCGCCACGAAGGCGGCGACAAACAGCCCGACGATCAGCGGGATCTTCCAGCGCAGCTCGTTGCCGCGGCGGGCGCCGCAGGCATGGCAGGCCGCGTCGCCCACCGGGGTCTGCGCCCGGCAGGCGGTGCAGATGCGCCGCGCCGCCGCCTTGTCGCGGCCGCAGCCGGCGCAGACCTTGCCCGGGTCGCTTGCCGCACAGAACGGGCAGGCGATCATCTGAAGTTCGGCGTTCATGCCGTCGGCCTATGCGGCGGCGCCGGCCAGCGCAGCCTCGATCTCCTGGCAGTGGCGCCGGTTCTCCTTCATCCCCATGCGGTGGAACTTGGCGATGAACGGCTTGGCGTCGTCGCGGATGCGGATGTGGGTGAACAGGCCGCCGGTCTTGGCTTCCACCGCCGGCATCGCATCGCGGTCGTATTCCAGCACCTCCAGCACCTCGGCCTTGCCGCCCTTGACGCGCAGCACGACGAAGCGGCGGTCGGTCAGCGCGACAAGATATTCCTTGGTCAGCAGCGCGACCGCGATCACGCCCGGCAGCACGGCCAGCGCGCACAATCCGATGATCAGCCCGATATGCGGCTGCTTCACGCCATAGGCGAAGTTGACCAGGCGCTCGCCGTCCTGCAGGTGCGGCGTGATGGCCGCGACCGCGACCTCGTCCTTGTAGCGTGCCATTGGCTTGCTCCCATGTCTGCCAATTCGTGTTGTCGGCGCGATGATGCCGTCGGCGGGTTGTTATCGCCTTAAGTCGGCACGGGTGCGGAGCAACGGCGGCTTTTCCGCGGCACGGCAAAGAAAAGGCCCGGCCGCGCGGGCGGCCGGGCCTGTCGGGTGCGCGCCGTGGCGCGGGGTCAGTGCGCCAGCACCGCCAGCAGCAGCAGGGCGACGATGTTGGTGATCTTGATCATCGGGTTGACGGCCGGGCCGGCGGTGTCCTTGTAGGGATCGCCGACCGTGTCGCCGGTCACCGCGGCCTTGTGCGCCTCGGAGCCCTTACCGCCCAGATTGCCGTCCTCGATGTACTTCTTGGCGTTGTCCCAGGCGCCGCCGCCGGCGGTCATCGAGATCGCGACGAACATGCCGGTGACGATCACGCCCAGCAGCATCGCGCCGAGCGACGAGAACGCGGCTTCCTTGCCGCCGATGCCCAGCATGATCAGGAACAGCACGATCGGGGCCAGCACCGGCAGCAGCGACGGCACGATCATCTCGCGGATCGCCGCCCGGGTCAGCATGTCGACGGCGCGCCCGTAGTCGGGCTTGCCGGTGCCTTCCATGATGCCCGGGATTTCCTTGAACTGGCGCCGGACCTCCTGCACCACCGAGCCGGCGGCACGGCCGACCGCGGTCATGCCCATCGCGCCGAACAGGTAGGGCAGCAGGCCGCCGACCAGCAGGCCGACCACCACATAGGGGCTGCTCAGCGAGAAGTTGACCGTGACGCCCTGGAAGTAGCTGTACAGCTCCTCCGACGCGTTGCCGGCGAAGTAGGTCAGGTCGGAGGTGTAGGCCGCGAACAGCACCAGCGCGCCGAGGCCGGCCGAGCCGATGGCATAGCCCTTGGTCACCGCCTTGGTGGTGTTGCCGACCGCGTCCAGCGCATCGGTGGTCTTGCGGACGTCGTCTTCCAGTTCCGCCATCTCGGCGATGCCGCCGGCGTTGTCGGTCACCGGGCCATAGGCGTCGAGCGCGACGACAAGGCCGGCGAGCGCCAGCATCGAGGTGACCGCGATGGCGATGCCGAACAGGCCGCCGAGCAGATAGGTGGCCAGGATGGCGGCGCAGATGATGATCGCCGGGATCGCCGTCGCCTCCATCGAGATGGCGAGACCCTGGATCACGTTGGTGCCGTGGCCGGTGGTCGATGCGTTGGCGACCGAGCGGACCGGACGGAAGCTGGTGCTGGTGTAGTATTCGGTCACCCACATGATCAGGCCGGTGACGACCAGGCCGATCACGGCACAGAGGAACAGCTCGAAGCCGGTGGTGCCGCCCAGGCCCTCCAGCGCGCCGAAGCCGATCGTGATCCAGACCATGACCGCGATGCCGACCAGCGAGATCGCGGCAGCGACCGCGAATCCCTTGTACATGGCCGCCATGATGTTGTTGGAAGCGCCGAGCTTGACGAAGAAGGTGCCGACGATCGAGCCGAGGATGCAGACGCCGCCGATCGCAAGCGGCAGCTGCATCGCGCTGAGGCGCAGTTCCGGCGCGCCGAGGAAGAAGATCGACGCCAACACCATGGTCGCCACCACGGTGACGGCATAGGTCTCGAACAGGTCGGCCGCCATGCCGGCGCAGTCGCCGACATTGTCGCCGACGTTGTCGGCGATCACGGCCGGGTTGCGCGGGTCGTCCTCCGGGATGCCGGCCTCGACCTTGCCGACCAGGTCGGCGCCGACGTCGGCGCCCTTGGTGAAGATGCCGCCGCCGAGACGCGCGAAGATCGAGATCAACGAGGCGCCGAAGCCGAGCGCGACCAGCGCGTCGATCATCGTGCGGTCCGCCACCGACGACAGCTCGAGCACGCCATAGTAGATGGTCACGCCGAGCAGGGCGAAGCCGGCGACCAGCATGCCGGTGATCGCGCCGGCCTTGAACGAGATGTCCAGCCCCTGGGCCAGGCCGTGGCGTGCGGCCTCGGTGGTGCGCACGTTGGCGCGCACCGAGATCAGCATGCCGACATAGCCGGCCAGGCCCGACAGGATCGCGCCGACCAGGAAGCCGATGCCGACCCAGATGCCCAGCAGGAACGTCACCACCACGAAGATGACGACGCCGACGATCCCGATGGTCAGGTACTGGCGGTTGAGATAGGCGCGCGCCCCCTCCTGGATCGCGCCCGCAATCTCCTGCATGCGCTGGGTGCCCGCGCTCGACGACAGGACCACACGGCCCGTGTAGATGCCGTATGCGATGGCCATCAGACCGAACACTATGACCAACCAATAGGCCACCGTCATAACCCGTTATCCCTCGCTGCTGTACGATTTGGCGATTGCGCGCGTTGCCTGGCGGGATGTGCGACGCGAACTCCATCGCGGAGCGCGCGGACATTGCCAGAATCGATGCCGCAGTGCAACAATCCGTGGCCGGCGGGCCATACGACATCATGGCGGCTTCGCAAATTGACCTTTCGTCGCATTTGCGCCACCGTCAACCGGTAACTACGAGAGTCGAGTGTAGGAAAAATGACGCGATCGAACCCGCGCACCCGTCGATTGCGGCTGCAGGCCGCCGTGGTCCTGGCCGTGGCCGTTGCGGCCGGCCAGCAGGCCTTCGCCCAGCAGGCCCATGCCCCGCTGTCGGTCTGGCAGGGCAGCGCCGCCAACACCGACGAAGCGATCGCGCTGCATAATCAAGGGTACGCATACGCGCGGCTGGGCTATTACCTGCCGGCGATCCAGGCCTATGACGCGGCGCTGGCGCTGGCGCCGAACTGGGCTTCGCTCTATGCCAACCGGGCCATGGCCTATCGCCAGATCGGCGAGCCGGAGAAGGCGCTGGGCGATGTCCGCCGCTCGATCGAGATCGACCCGGCGATGGGCCGGAAGTGGCAGGAATGGATGACCGAGCTGGGATTCTATGCCGGCACGATCGACGGCGTGGTCGGCCCGCAGACCAACGAGGCGCTGGCCCGCTGGGCCGGGCTGCCGGCGACCGCGGCGCAGCCGGCGGCCAGCCGCTAGTCTACCGGGTGGCGCCGCCACCTGCCGCCGGCACATGCCCGGCGACCATGACGGGCGGATGAGCGTTTCTTCCTCCAACGCCGGCGGCGGATCGACTATACCTGGACCTGCCGAATCGGTGCGTGCCGGCCGAAGGGCCGTCCCCCGTGTGTGCCGCAACCAGATCTAGGCCGATCATGTCCGCCCTGCGAGCAGCCATCGCGCTTGTCGCCCAGCTCGGAATCGCCGCAACGGCGGCCGGCCAGCAGGCGGATTCCGGGGAACCCGACCCGCTCGATGCACCCGCGGTGGCCAGCAGCGGCCCGGTCGCGCCGTTGCCGCCGGACGGTCCGTCCGAGGTCGCCGGGCTGGGCGTGATGTCCTGCGCGGCGGTGAACCAGCGCTTCACCATCAATTTCCGCTACTACCAGTCGATCGGCATGGACGCGGAGACCGCCTACTGGACCAGCTTCCAGGGCATGCTGCACTGGGCGCTGGGCTACATGAGCCACCGCAACCTGGTGCTGGCCCAGGCCGATGCGGCGGTGGTCGACCTGCAGCCGCTGGGGTTCGATCACGCGCACCAGCTCGAATTCCTGCGCGACTGGTGCGTGCAGAACCCGGCGCTGACGTTCAACGACGCGGTCGAGGCGCTGTTCGCCCAGTTGGCCTTTCCCCGGCAGGGTCCGCGCGGTCAATAGGCGCGGCCGGGCCGGCCTCAGGTGCCGGGCTCCTGCACCCAGTCGGCAATCAGGTGGGCGTCGACGATCATGCCGTCGCCGAACATGTGCCGCGCCACGCGCAGGATCACGCCCTTCATCTCCTCGGTGTCGATCGGCGGCAGGCCGCGCTCCGAGCGATAGGTGAACAGCTCGCGCAGCGCCAGGGTCAGCCTGTCGAGCAACTTGGGCCAGTGGTGATCGACCAGCGGCCCCGCCTCCGCCGTCACCTCCAGCGCCAGGTCGACATAGACCACCTCGTAGTCCAGGCCGTTGCGGATGACGGATACGCCGAGATCCTTGATCTCGGTGAACACGGTGCCGGTCGGCGGCAGGTTCGGATCGACCGCGGGCTCTTCCTCCGCCGGCGGCTCGACGCCGAGCAGCGGGTCGAGCTGACCCGTCATGTAGGCCCCTGCCCCGCCCGCAATCAGCAGGATCGGCAGGCCCAGCATGAGCTTTTTCTTCTTCATCGGCAGTGCGGTCCGTGGTCCGTCGACCACCATGGCCCGCCAGCCTCAACATCGGGTAAATCAAAAGTGGCGAAAGCCGGTGCGCTGGATCGACAGCGGCGCGCCGTCGCGGTCGAGCACCGTCACGCCGCCGGCCGCGGTCATCCGGCCGATCTCGGCCACCGGCGTGGCCGCCGCAGCCGCCGCGCGCAGTACGTCGTCGCGCCGCGCCGGCGGCGCCGTGAACAGCAGCTCGTAGTCGTCGCCGCCGCCGAGCACGTCCGCCATCAGGTCGGGCTCGTCGGCCAGCAGCCGGGCGGCGGCGTCGGACACCGGAATGGCGGCGGCGCGCAGCTCCGCCCCGCAGCCCGACTGCGCGACGATGTGGCCGAGGTCGCCGACCAGGCCGTCCGACACGTCCATCGCCGCGCTGGCGACGCCGCGCAGGGCGCGGCCGAGCGCCAGCCGCGGCGTCGGCCGCTGCAGCCGGGCGACGAGCTGCGCCAGCCCGACCAGGTCGGCGGCGACGCCGGTCCCGGCCAGGCGCAGCGCCAGCGCTGCGTCGCCGATGGTGCCGGAAACGAAGACCAGGTCGCCTGGGCGGGCGGTCGAACGGCGCAGCGCCTGGCCGTGCGGCACCGTGCCGAGGGCGGTGAGCGTCAGCGTCAGCGGACCGGCCGTGCGGGTGGTGTCGCCGCCGGCCAGCAGGATGCCGTAATCGCGCTGCATGGCGCCGAGGCCGGCGGCGAAGCGCTCCAGCCAGGCGTCGGGCGGCACAGCGTGCCAGCTGGTCGCCAGCAGGTAGTGGGCGGGATCGGCGCCCATGGCGGCCAGGTCGGACAGGTTCACCGCCAGCAGCTTGTGGGCGATGGCGTCCGCCGGGTCGGCGTCGAGGAAATGGGTGCCGGCCACCATGGTATCGCAGGTCGCCACCAGGTCGGTGCCCGCGGGCGGCGGCGGCAGGACGGCGGCATCGTCGGCGAGCGCCAGCGCCCCCGGCCCGGCCAGGGGCCGGAAGAACCGCTCGATCAGGTCGAACTCGCCGCGCGGTTCGTCCATCGTTGCGTCCGCCGCTCAGTCGGCGGCGGGCCGGTCCGACGCGCCCGCCTCCAGTTCCTCGGGCCGCAGCGCCCGCGCGATGGCATCGAGCACGCCATTGACCATCGCCGGCTCGCGCTCGGTGAAGAAGGCGTGGGCGACGGCCAGATACTCGCCGATGACCACGCGCACCGGGATGTCGGGCAGGTCGGCGATCTCGAACGCGGCCGCGCGCATGATCGCGCGCAGCAGCGGCTCCAGCCGCGGGACGGTCCAGCCCTCGGCCAGCACCGCGCTCAGCATGTCGTCGACGTCGTCGCGTACCAGCGAGACGCCGCGCACCACGCGCTCGAAATGCTCGCGGTCGGCCGCGCGATATTGCACGCCGTCCACGGCCTCCTGCAGCCGGTGGGCGACGAAATCCTCGATCACCGCCTCGGAGTCGGCTTCGGTCACGTCGATCTGATACAGCGCCTGCACCGCGGCGAGGCGGCCGGTGGTGCGCGCGCGCCGCTGGCGCTTCGGGCGGTCCGCAGACGCCTCCGGCTCAGTCGTCATCGTCGAGCCCGAAGGTCTTGCGCAGCGCGACCATGCGCAGGCACGCCTCGGCCGCGCGCCCGCCGACGTTCTTGCTGCCGTCGGGGTCGGCCCGCCTGCGCGCCTGATCGCCATTCTCACAGGTCAGCACGCCGAAGCCGATCGCCAGGCTGGCGGTCAGGGCCAGGTCCTGCAGGCCGCGCGCGGCCTGCTCGCAGACATAGTCGTAGTGGCTGGTCTCGCCGCGGATCACGCAGCCGAGTGCGACATAGCCGTCGAACGCCGGCCCGACGCCGGTGGCCGCACCGCGCGCGGCCATGCCGATGGCCCCCGGCAGCTCGAACGCGCCCGGCACGTCGACGCTCTCCCAGGTCGCGCCGGCGGCCTCCAGCGCGCGCACCGCACCGGCGTGCATCGCTGCCGCGATGTCCTTGTAGAACAAGGCCTCGACGATGAGGATGTGGGGCTTGTCGGCCATGCGAGCGGGCTCCGCGGGACGGGACGCGACCTTAGTCGGCCGACCCGCCGGTGGCAATGGGCGGCAGGAGCGCGCGGTCGGCGGTGCCGAGCCGGGCGGCATAGCGGGCCAGCATGTCGACCTCGACGTTGACCCGGTCGCCTTCCGCGCGATCGGCGAAGGTGGTGTGGGCCAGCGTATGCGGGATGATGTTCACGCCGAACACCGTGGTGCCGTCGCGCCGGTCCTCGACCTCGTTGACGGTCAGCGAGACGCCGTCGAGCGCCACGCTGCCCTTGGCGGCGATGAACCGGCCGAGGGCCGGGGCGACGCGGAAACGGAAGCGCTGGCTGTCGCCGTCGGCCTCGCGGCCGACCACGACGGCGGTGCCGTCGACATGGCCGGTCACATAGTGGCCGCCCATCTCCGCGCCGACCGTCAGCGAGCGCTCCAGGTTCAGCCGGGTGCCGACCGCCCAGGCCGCCGCGGTGGTCAGGTCCAGCGTCTCGCGCGAGGCCTCGACGGCGAACCAGCCCGTACCCTTGTCGACCACGGTGAAGCAGGGCCCGCTCAGCGCGATCGAGGCGCCGAGCGCGATCCGCGCGGTGTCGTAGGCGGTCTCGACCTCGAAGCGGGTGACGCCGCCCGGCACGATCTTCCGCACCCGGCCGATATCGGTGATGATGCCCGTGTACATCGGCGTGACTTATCGCCGTCGGCGAAAGACTTCCAGCCTGTCGTCGCCGGCCGCCGCACTTTCTGCCGCGACGAAACGCGGGGCCGCGGCCAGGCCGGCGAGATCGAGGCCGCCGAACGCCGGGCGGCCTTCGGCGCCGATCACGATCGGCGCGCGGTGGCAGTGCAGTTCGTCGACCAGGTCGGCGCGCAGCAGCGCGGCCACCAGCGTGCCGCCGCCCTCGATAAGCAGCCGGGTGATGCCGCGCTCCGCCAGCAGGCGCAGGGCCGCTCCGGGGTCGACCCGGCCGTCCGGTCCGGCCGCGCTGCGCATCACGACGACGCCGTCACCCTCCAGCGCCGCAAGCCGGTCCTGCGGCGCACGCGCGGTGCAGATCAGCCAGGTCGGCGTCGCATGCGCGGTCCGCACCAGCCGGCAGCCGCGGGCGATGGCGGCGCCGCTGTCGAACACGATGCGCACCGGCGCGGCGCCGGCCAGGCCCGGCAGGCGGCAGTCCAGCATCGGGTCGTCGGCCGCCGCCGTGCCGCGGCCGACGGCAATGGCGTCATGGCCGGCGCGCGCCAGATGGCCGCGGGCGCGAGCCTCGGCGCCGGTGATCCACCGGCTCTCGCCGCCAGCGGTCGCGATCCGCGCGTCCAGGTTGTGGGCCGACTTCACCGTCACCACCGGCCGGCCGGCGGGCAGTTCAGCAGATAATCCCCGGTTCAGCGTTGCCGCGGCGTCGGCCAGCAGGCCGACGTCGACGCGGATGCCGGCGTCACGCAGCCGCGCGATGCCGTTGCCGGCGACGCGCCCGTCCTGTCCGCCATCGCCACCACCGCGCGACCGATGCCGGCCGCGACCAGCGCGTCGGCACAGGGCGGGGTGCGGGCCGTGGTGGCTGCACGGTTCCAGGCTGGACATAGGCGGTGGCACCTGGATTCGGTCCGGCGCGATCGCGCGGGCCCGCGCCAGCGCCTTCGGGTCTCGCGTGGCTGGCCGCCCGGCTGGTCCAGCCGACGCCGAGCAACTGCGCCGCCGGCGACCAGAATGCAGCCGACGGCAGGGTTTGGGGCGACGTTGCCGAGGCTGCGCACGGCCAGCGCCAGCGCATGGCGCATGAAGCGCGCGTCGAATGCCAGGTCGGCGTCGGTCACCGACGTCGATCGGCGCGAACTCGGTATCGATGAAGTCCTCGAAGTCGCGCGCTTCCCGAAATTGGTGGTAGACCGACGCGAAGCGCACATAGGCGACCTGGTCGAGGCTGCGCAGCGCGTCCATCACGCACTCCCCGATCATCTCCGAGCTGATCTCGGACTCGCCGGAGCTCTCCAGCCGGCGGACGATGCCGTTGACGATGCGGCTCGACGCGGTCGCGGGCTCCACCGGCCGCTTGCGCAGCGCGATGTGGATCGACCGCTCCAGCTTGTCGCGGTCGAACGGGGCGCGGTGGCCGTTCTTCTTGATCACGGTCAGTTCGGCGCAGCCGGGACCCCGCTCGAAGGTGGTGAAGCGTGCCCCGCAGTTGATGCAGAACCGGCGCCGGCGGATGGCGGCGCCATCCTCCGTCGGCCGGGAATCCTTCACCTGCGTCTCAATATGACCGCAGAACGGGCATCGCATACGATAGCTCTCCGGGAGGCCGAATCGAGTCGCCGGCGCCTATCTTCACACAACTTGCCCATAGATCGGGAATCGGGCGCACAGCGCCAGCACCTTGCCGCGCACCGCCGCCTCGACCGCAGGGTTGCCCTCGGGCGCGCCGCGCAGGCCGTCCAGCACCTCGCCGATCAGCCGGCCGACCGTGCGGAACTCCTCGACCCCGAACCCGCGCGTGGTCGCGGCCGGCGAGCCGACGCGGATGCCCGAGGTCACCGTCGGCTTCTCCGGGTCGAACGGCACGGCGTTCTTGTTCACGGTGATGCCGGCACGGCCCAGCGCGTCGGTGACCACGTTGCCGGTCAGGCCTTTCGGACGCAGGTCGACCAGGGCCAGGTGGGTGTCGGTGCCGCCGGTCACGATGTCCAGCCCGCACTCGACCAGCGCCTCGCCCAGCGCGCCGGCGTTGGCGACGACCGCCGCGGCATAGTCGCGGAACGCCGGCTGCAGCGCCTCGTGGAACGACACCGCCTTGGCGGCGATCACGTGCATCAGCGGCCCGCCCTGCAGGCCTGGGAAGACGGCGGAGTTGATCTTCTTCGCCAGGTCCTCGTCGTCGGTCAGGATCATGCCGCCGCGCGGGCCGCGCAGCGTCTTGTGCGTGGTGGTGGTGACCACATGGGCATGCGGCATCGGGTTGGGGTGGGCCCCGCCGGCGACCAGCCCGGCGAAGTGCGCCATGTCGACCATCAGATAGGCGCCGACGCTGTCGGCGATCTGCCGGAAACGGGCGAAGTCGATCTGCCGCGGATAGGCCGAGCCGCCGCAGATGATCAGCTTCGGCCGGTGCTGCTCGGCCAGCGCGGCCGCCTCGTCGTAGTCGAGCAGCCCGTCCTGCCGGCGCACGCCGTACTGCACCGCCTCGAACCACTTGCCCGACAGCGCGGGGCGGGCGCCGTGGGTCAGGTGGCCGCCTGCGGCCAGCGACATCCCCAGGATGGTGTCGCCCGGCTTGACCAGCGCCAGCAGGACCGCGCCGTTGGCCTGGGCGCCGGAATGGGGCTGCACGTTGGCGAAGCCGCACCGGAACAGTGACTTGGCCCGGTCGATCGCCAGTTGCTCGGCAATGTCGACCACCTCGCAGCCGCCATAGTAGCGGCGGCCGGGATAGCCCTCGGCGTATTTGTTGGTCAGCACCGAACCCTGCGCCGCCAGCACCGCCTCGGACACGATGTTCTCCGACGCGATCAGCTCGATGCCCTGCTGCTGGCGCCGCAGCTCGCCATCGAGCACGCGTGCGATCTCGGGGTCCACGGCGGCGACCGCGGAGACGGAGTCCTGTCGCGGGCCCTGCTCGAGCCAGTGGGCGGCCTGCGCGGCCAGTTCGGTAGCGGTCATGATGTTCAGTTGTCCATTCCCTGTTCGATAGGGCCCGGCAGGCCCGCCAGCTTGTCGACCCTGCGCGTGTGGCGGCCGCCGGCGAAGGCGGTGGCGAGGAACGCGTCGACGCAGTCGAGCGCGACGGCGTCGCCGACCAGCCGCGCGCCGAGCGCCAGCACGTTGGCGTCGTTGTGCTCCCGGCATAGCCGCGCCGATGTGACATCGTGGCACAGCGCCGCGCGCACATGGGCGAAGCGGTTGGCCGCGATCGAGATGCCGATCCCGCTGCCGCAGACCAGGATGCCGCGCTCGCTGCTGCCGTCGCCGAGCGCGCGGGCCATCCGCGCCGCATAGTCGGGGTAGTCGACGGAGTCCGCCCCGTGCGTGCCGAGGTCGGCCACGGCATGGCCGGCCGCCTGCAGATGGTCGACAATCCGCTGCTTCAGGTCGACGCCGGCGTGGTCGCTGGCGATGGCGATCGGCTTCATCGTTGACGTCCTGGCGGAGGGGCGCGATGGCGGCCCGGCGGGGGTTGCCTAACACAGCGCGCCGCGGGCGAAAACCTGAAACGGCACACTGCGGCGGCCGCGGCGTCCGCAAGCAATGCATCCCACCGGCTGTAGTGTAACCGGTGCGGATTACACGCTGGGATGGCAATCCAGGCGCAATTCTCGGTCCGGTTCGTCAGTCGGCGACGCTTTGCTTAAAATCGTGTCACAATTTCGCCCAGATTCGAATTCCAGCGGCACGCTGTGAATAACCTGCACTGGTCGCGACTGCGCATCTGCATCCGGATTTACCATAACGGCAAATATCGCCAGAAGTGGTTTGACACGAGAACATCAAGACGTATAGACACTTGCCTGACCTCGTCGACTACTAAGGAACCTTCTGACCATGGCTGATGAACCTGCCGCGCAGGCGGATCGTAGCGCCGACCTGGCAATGACGGCGGAAATCGTGAGCGCCTATTTGCGCAACAACGTCCTGCCCGCGGCACAAGTCCCCGACATCATCCGCTCTGTTTACGAGACGCTGAACAGCCTCGACACCACCCAGGTGACCGAAGAGCAGGAGCAGCAGAAGCCGGCGGTGCCGGTGCGTCGTTCCGTGCGCCCGGACTACATCATCTGTCTCGAGGACGGCAAGAAGCTGAAGATGTTGAAGCGCTACCTGCGCACCACTTACGACATGACGCCGGAGCAATATCGGGCGAAGTGGGACCTGCCGCCGGACTACCCGATGGTGGCGCCGAACTACGCGGCCCAGCGCTCGGAGTTCGCCAAGAAGATCGGGCTCGGCAAGTCGCGCACCACCGCCAAGCGCGGTCGCGGCAAGGCGAAGACCTGATCGCTTCGGCGCGCGCCGGCCGATCGCTCGACCGGGGGCACCACTGCAGAAATAAAAGCGGCCTGGCGATCTGCTCGCCAGGCCGCCTCGCTTTTGTTGCCCGGCGAAACCGGGCCGACAGGCCTACTGGGCGCCTTCGAGCGCGGACACCCGTGCCTCGAGCTCCTCGATCCGAGCGAGCAACGCTTCGAGCGACAGCTCGGCGCCGCCGGCGGCCGGCAGTTCGGCGTAGGTACCGCCGCTCCACCCATACCAGACATAGGCCGGCTGCTGGATGTCGCCCTTGTCGTTGAACGACAGCGTGCCGATCACGGTCTCGAACGAGTTGCCGTGCAGGGCCGCCTCGACCGCGTCGAGGTCGGTGGAGCCGGCGATTTCCGCCGCCTTCGCGAACACCTGGACCGCGGCATAGGTGTACAGCGTGTAGCCTTCCGGCTCATAACCGCCGGCCCGGAAGTTCTCCACGACGGCCGCTGCGGTCTCGAAATTGCGCGGGTCGGGGCCGAAGGTCATCAGCACGCCCTCGCCGGCGTCGCCGGTGATCGCCCAGAACTCGTCGGTGACCAGTGCGTCGCCGGAAATCAGCTGGGTCGACATGCCCTGGTCGCGCATCTGGCGCAGGATCAGGCCGGCCTCGGTGTGGTAGCCGCCGACATAGACGACGTCGATCGCGGCGTCCTTCAGTGCGGTCACCAGCGCGGTGTAGTCCTGCTCGCCGGCGGTGTAGGCCTCGTACATCACGTTGCTGATGCCGCGACCTTCCAGCGTCTTCAGCGTCTCGTCGGCCAGCCCCTTGCCATAGGCGGTCTTGTCGTGGATCACCGCGATGTTGGCGCCGGCGTAGTTGTCGGCGATGTAGTTGCCGGCGACCTGGCCCTGCTGGTCGTCGCGGCCGCAGACGCGGAACACGTTGGAGCGGCCGTTCTCGGTCAGCTGCGGGTTGGTCGAGGCCGGGGAGATCTGCAGGATCCCCTCCTCCGCGTAGACCTCGGAGGCCGGGATCGACGAGCCCGAGCAGAAGTGGCCGGCGACGAAGATCACGCCCTCGCCGACGAAGTCGTTGGCGACCGCGACCGCCTGCTTCGGATCGCAGGCATCGTCGCCGATCTTCAGTTCGAGCTGCTCGCCGAGCACGCCGCCGGCGGCGTTGAGGTCGGCCACCGCAGCCTCGGCGCCGCGCTGCATCTGCTCGCCGAACGCGGCATACTGGCCGGTCATCGGGCCGGCGGTCGCGATCACGATCTCGGCCTGCGCCGCCGCAAAGGCGCCGGTGACGGCCACGAGGGCCGTCGACAGCAACAGTCTACGCATCAGCACTCACTCCCTGGTTGTTGGCACGCCGCCGGATCGGGCCGGCCGCGCGGGCGCGCGCGGCGCCCCTGACCCTGGCTCTTACACGAAGGCGGACGGAACTGGCAACTGGCGCCCAGGCCCGCCGTGCCGCCGTCGCCGGCGGCGCCGCGGGCGCCACCGCTCAGCCCCGATGCCGCCAGCCGAACGGGCCGGTGCGCTCATAGAGCCAGGGATACTGGCGCACCATCAGCGAAGCCCGTGTCGAATAGTAGGCCACGAACGCGAAGAACAGGCAGCTGGCCAGGGCGACGAAATAATAGGCGTCGAAACCGAGGGAGACGCCCTCGTCGGTCCAGAAGATGTCCAGGATCATGTAGAAGCGGTCCCAGACGATGGCGTGCGCCATGAACCGCTCGCCGACGGCCAGCAACGCGCAATAAAGCGCCAACCGGCCCAGCGACGCCCAGCCGCGCGCCACCGAGGCCCCGGTCATGAAGGCCAGGAACCCGAACAGGATCACGGTCACCACGATCAGCGTGGTCACGTCGAAATAGAACTGGATGCCGGACGGCACGCTCAATGCCCTCCCTCGAGATAGGCGGCGCGCACCTCCTGGTTGGCCAGCAGCTCCGCCCCGGTCCCGCTCAGCGTGATCTGGCCATTGACCATGACATAGCCGCGATGGGCGAGCCGCAGCGCGTGAAACGCGTTCTGCTCGACCAGCAGCACGGTCACGCCCTGGTCGCGGTTGATCTCGCCGATTACCTCGAAGATCTGGCGCACGATCATCGGCGCCAGCCCGAGCGACGGTTCGTCGAGCAGCAGCAGCCGCGGCCGGCTCATCAGCGCGCGCCCGATCGCCAGCATCTGTTGCTCGCCGCCGGACAGCGTGCCGCCGCGCTGGTTGCGCCGGTCGCGCAGCCGCGGGAACAGGTCGTAGACGCGATTAAGGTCGGCCTCGAAATGGGCCGGGTCGCCCAGCGTCGCGCCCATCTGCAGGTTCTCGTAGACCGTCATCCGCGGGAACACGCGCCGCCCCTCGGGCGACTGCGCGATGCCCATCGCGACGATCTCGTGGGTCGGTCGGCGGGTGATGTCCTGGCTTTCGAACAGAATGCGGCCGGCCGCCGCGCGCGGACTGCCGCACAACGTCATCAGCAGGGTGGTCTTGCCGGCGCCGTTGGCCCCGATCAGCGTGACGATCTCGCCCTTGTCGACCGCCAGGTCGACGCCGCGCAGCGCCTCGATGCGGCCGTAGAAGGTGTGCAGCCCCTCGATCTGCAGCATCATCGCGCGCGTCCTCCGGCATGGCCAGGTCGGCGGCCACCGGCGGCGGCAACGGCTCGCTCTCCTCCTCGCCGAGATAGGCCCGGATCACGTTCGGGTCGTTGCGGATCGCCTCCGGGGTGCCGTCGGCGATCTTGCGGCCGTAGTCCAGCACGACGACGTGGTCGGAGATGCCCATCACCACGCTCATGTCGTGCTCGATCAGCAGCAGGCCGATGCCGTCGTCGTCGCGGATCGACAGCAACAGCTCGTTGAGGTCGGCGCTCTCGCGCGGGTTGAGGCCAGCCGCAGGCTCGTCCAGGCACAGCAGCGCAGGCTCGGTGCACATCGCCCGGGCGATCTCCAGCCGCCGCTGGCCGCCATAGGGCAGGTTGCCGGCATCCCAGTCGGCGCGCTCGGTCAGTCCGGTGCGGTCCAGCCAATGGCGCGCCCGTTCGACCGCGTGACGCTCGGCATTGCGATAGCGCGCCAGGCCGATGAGCCCGGCCACGGTGAAGCTTGAGGCGTGCATCAGCTTGTTGTGCTGGGCGACGATCAGGTTCTCCAGCACCGACATCTGCGGGAACAGCCGGATGTTCTGGAAGGTGCGCGCGACCCTTGCCTCGCCCGCGATGCGGAACCCCTCCATCCGCTCCAGCAGGTAGTGGCCGCCGTCGCGGCGCTGCAGGCTGAGCCGGCCCGAGGTCGGGCGATAGAAGCCGGTCAGGCAGTTGAACACGGTGGTCTTGCCGGCGCCGTTCGGGCCGATGATGGCGGTGATCTGCTGCTGGCCGGCGGTGAACGAGACGTCGTCGACCGCGACCAGGCCGCCGAACTGCATGGTCAGGTGCTCGACGATCAGCAGCGGATCGACCTGCATCCCCGCCGGCTGCGCCGCCGGGTCGGTGACGCCGGGGCGCGCTGCGACGTCGGCGCCGTTCACGCGCGGGCCCCCGGCGTGCCGCGCGGGTGCAGCCTGATGGTCGGCTCGCGGTGGGCGAGCAGTCCGCGCGGCCGCCACACCATGATCAGCACCATGCCGATGCCGAAGGCCAGCATGCGGTACTGGTCGAGCTCGCGGAACCACTCCGGCAGCAGGATCACCAGCACCGCTGCCAGCACGATGCCGAGCTGGCTGCCCATGCCGCCGAGCACGACGATCGCCAGGATCAGCGCGGACTCGATGAAGGTGAAGCTCTCCGGGCTGATGAAGCCCTGGCGGGTGGCGAAGAACGAGCCGGCGAAGCCGCCGAACATGGCGGCGATGGCGAAGGCGGTCAGCTTGGTGTTGCGCGGGTTGATGCCGAGCGAGCGGCAGGCGATCTCGTCCTCGCGCAGCGCTTCCCAGGCCCGGCCCAGCGGCAGCCGGCGGATGCGCATGGTGAACAGGTTGGTGATCAGCGCCAGCAGCAGGATCAGGTAGTAGAGGAACACCACCCGGTGCACGCCCTCGAACTCGATCCCGAGCCACTGGTGGAAGGCCACCTCGCCTTCCGCCGGTTCGCGGTCGAAGACGTAGCCGAAGAAGCTGGGACGCGGGATGCCGGACAGGCCGTCGGGGCCGTTGGTGAACGAATACCAGTTCTGCAGCACCACCCGGATGATCTCGCCGAAGCCGAGCGTGACGATGGCGAAATAGTCGCCGTGCAGCCGCAGCACCGGAAAGCCGAGCAGCACGCCGGCGGTCGCGGCCAACACGCCGGCCAGCGGCAGGCAGGCCCAGAAGCCCCAGCCGAAATGCAGCGCCAGCAGCGCATAGGAATAGGCGCCGACGGCATAGAAGGCGACATAGCCGAGGTCGAGCAGCCCGGCGAGACCGACGATGATGTTCAGGCCCCAGCCAAGCATCACATAGGTCAGCAGCAGCACGCCGAGGTCGATGGCCTTGCGGTCCATCTGAAGGCCGTCGCCGCCCAGCCACGACTCCAGCCCGGTGAGCCAGGGAAAGGCCAGGGCCAGCAACAGTGCGACGGGGCCGATCACCCGGTTCGACCGCTGCAGGCCGGCGGCGACCCGGTCCATCACCTCCGACGAGCTGGTGCCGCCGGGCGTCGCCACGCGCCAGCTGGCGGCAAAGGCGACGACGAATGCGCCGATCACCAGCAGCCAGCCGACCGCCTCGTTCCACAGCGGCACCGTGTCGGTCAGCATGTTGAAGAGGAAGGCGGCGAACACGATCCAGGCCAGCACCGCGACCGGCAGGGCCATACCCAGGCGCACCAGGTTCAGCCCGATGCGCCCGACGAACACCGCGATCACCGCGGCGACCACGTCGGTCATGCGGTTGTTCAGCAGCGGCCAGCCGCGCTCGGTGACGCTGGACGTGGTCTCGAAGCCGACCATCGGCAGCGCCAGCGCCAGCGTGACGCCGGCGATGATCAGCGCGTCCTTCAGCACAGCGGGCCATTCCACCGGCCGGGCCGGCGGACGGCCGGCGGTCGCCGCTGCGTCCGCCATCTCAGACCTTCTCGATCTGCGGCTTGCCGAGCAAGCCGGTCGGCCGGAAGATCAGCACCGAGACCAGGATCGAGAACACGGCCACATCCTTGTACTCCACCGAGACATAGGCCGACCAGAACGCCTCGATCAGGCCGATCAGCAGCCCGCCGAGCATCGCGCCGGGCAGCGAGCCGATGCCGCCGAGCACGGCGGCGGTGAACGCCTTCACGCCGATGATGAAGCCGTCGTAGAAGTCGATCGCGCCGTAGTAGAGCACGGCCATCATGCCGGCCACCGCGGCCAGCGCCGCACCCATCACGAAGGTGATCGAGATGGTGCGGTCGACGTTGACGCCCAGCAGCGCGGCCATGGTCTTGTCCTGCTCGCAGGCGCGCTGGGCGCGCCCCAGCGCGGTGCGGGTGATGATCAGCGTGAAGCCGATCATCAGCGCGATCGTGACCAGGATGATGAAGATCTGCAGGTAGTTGACCACGACGGTGAAGCCGTCGTCGCGGGTCATCAGCACGAAGCCCATCTGCACGGTGTCGCCGGACTGCGCGGCCTGTGCGCTCCATTCGTTGGCGATCGGCTGCAGCGCGCGCGGCCGCGCGCCCTGCACCAGCTGCACGTAGTTCTGCAGCGCGATCGACATGCCGATGGCCGAGATCAGCGGCGCCAGCCGGAACGACCCGCGCAACGGCCGATAGGCGATCCGTTCCACCGACCAGCCGTAGAGCCCGGTGAACACCATCGACAGCGCCAGCACCAGCAGCAGCGCCAGCAGGATGCCGCCCACGTCGCCCAGCAGCCCCAGCGATCCGGCGATCGCGATGCCGATGAACGCGATGAACGAGCCGATCATGTAGATGTCGCCGTGGGCGAAGTTGATCATCCCGATGATCCCGTAGACCATCGTGTAGCCGATCGCCACCAGCCCGAAGAAAGCCCCCAGCGTCGTGCCGTTGATCAGCTGCTGGACAAAATTCTCCATCCGCCCCCCAGGTTCGCCGTGCGCGCCCCTTGTTCTGTCGGCGGGACGTCGTGCGGCGCAAGCCTCGGCCTTGATTAGCCGAGCGCCGCAAGGGTCACAAGACCGTAATGGCGACAATCGCGATTCAATCGACGGCGGTTTGCGGCCCTTTCGGATACCGCGGACGCCCGTGGGCGGGACTCAGAGGTCCCAGCCCGATTGCGTCGGCATCGGCTTCGCGGCAGTGCGGGCGTTGGCCCGGCCGAGCTTGCGCCGCGCGATGCGCTTCAGCATCTCGATCGCGTGCTGGGGGCCGACCACGGTCACCTCGGCCAGCGTGCGCGGGTCGACCGCCGCCACGCGCACGTTGTTGCCAATGGCCACGAATTCGTACAACACGTGGTCGGGACCGTCGTCCGGCGCCGTCATCCCGCCAGCCCGCCTTTGCGATCGCCCGCGGCGGCCCGGTCGTGCCAAGGATTGTGCATGCAGACACACCGCTACGATGTGACCATCCGTTTCTCGCACTGCGATCCGGCCGGGATGGTCTATTTCCCGCGCTTCTTCTCACTGTTCAACGACGCGGTTGAGGATTGGTTTACGCGCGGGCTGGGCATCGACTATGCCGACCTGCTTACGGTGCGGCGCGAAGGCCTGCCGCTGGCCCATACCGAGGCCGATTTCGCCAGGCCGGTGTTCATGGGCGAGTGCCTGTCGATCCATCTGTCCGTCGACCGCATCGGCCGCACCAGCCTGGCGCTGGCCTTCGACGGCCGCGTCGGCGACGAGCACCGGCTGCTGGCGCGCACCGTGCACGTCCACACCTCGCTGCGCACCCACCGGCCGGAGCCGATTGCCGACGACTGGCGCGCGCGAATGGCGCCCTATCTGCGCGAGGCGGCAGCCTGATGCCCCACGCGACGCTGCTGCCGGACGGCTGGCCGCGCCCCAAGGGCTATGCCAACGGCGTTGCCGCCCGCGGAACGCTGGTGTTCGTCGCCGGCCAGATCGGCTGGACCAGCGCGGAGCGGTTCGAGGCCGACGACCTGCCCGGCCAGGTCGAGCAGGCGCTGCGCAATGTCGTCGCCGTGCTCGCCGCTGGCGGCGCCCGACCCGAGCACCTGGTGCGCATGACCTGGTACGTGGTCGACAAGGCCGACTACGCCCGCCGCACCGCCGAGATCGGCGCCGCCTACCGCCGGGTCGTCGGCGCGGTCTATCCGGCGATGACCCTGGTCGAGGTCAAGAGCCTGCTGGAGACGCGCGCGCTGGTCGAGATCGAATGCACCGCGGTGATCCCCGACTGAGATCCCCGTCGTGCCACGCCGCTGTGAGCGCGATCACAGCCGCGCAATGAACCTTGTTCAGGCGGCGCGCGCCCTATGACTGCCGCCGATGCGATCCAGCATCGGCAGGGTCAGTGGAGCGTTTCATGCGCAAGCGTTTCGTTGGACTTTTCGGCCTCGCCGTCGCTGCCATCGCCGCCGCGTCGCCGGCGCTGGCCCTCGACAACGTCGGGGGCGGCGGTTCCCGCTGCGACTGCTACTGCGAGACCGCGAACTCGGGCTACTACGGCGAGTACGACAGCGTCGGCTACGGCTGCGCCGCACTGGAGAACAAGACCTGCAACATCGAGAATCCGAACACCGGCCTGATCGAGACCGGCCGGCTGTGGGGCTGCTCGCCGACACGGCCCAGCGATCAGTCCCGCGCCAATGCCGGCGTCCTGCAGGATTCCGGCGTCATCGCACCGTCCACGCCGCAGGTGTTCCAGCCGCTGCTGAACGGCAATTTCCGCAACTGATCGGGGCGCGCGGCCGGATCGCGGGCACCGGGACCCAACGGGCCTCCCGGCATCGGCTTCCGCGCCGCGACGCCACCGGTTGCGACGAAGGAGTGATATCTTGGTTCAACGGTCATCCGCCTGTCTTGCGCTGGCGGCCCTGGCGGTCGTTCTCGTCACGGATCACGCGTTCGCGGTCGACGACCAGCCGGCCGAGAGCGTGCGCTGCGAATGCGTCTGCGAAACCGCCAACATGTCGGCCGTGCGCATCTACGACAGCGTCGGCTACGGTTGCTCGGCGCTGTGGAACAAGACCTGCAACGCAGAGAACCCGGCCACCGGCCTGATCGAGACCGGGCGAACGGCGATGTGCTCGCAGACCCAGGCCGACACGAGGTCCGGCCCCTGGTCCGGTGTTCTGACCCATCCCGGCGTGCTGCAGCCGCTCGGCGGCAACTGAGCCGGCACCCAGGAGCGCTCAGGCGGTGTCCATCGCCTCGGCGAACAGGACCTCGAAATCGGGCTTCTGCAGCGGCCGCGGATTGGTGGCGGTGGAGTGGTCTGCGACCGCGCCGTCCACCATCCGCGGCAGCGCCGCCTCCGGCACGCCCATCGCACGCAGGTTGGCCGGCAGGCCGAGCCGGCGGTTCAGCGCGGCGATGGCGGCATCGAGGCCCTGCCCCGGCGGCAGCCGCATCGCCTGCGCCAGCCGTGCGTATTTGTCGCCGGCGTGGCCGGCGTTGTAGCGCAGCACCGGCGGCAGGATCACCGCGTTCAGCGTGCCGTGGTGCAGCACCGGCGCGGCAAGCCCGCCCAGCGGGTGCGACATCGAGTGCACCGCGCCGAGGCCCTTCTGGAAGCACAGCCCGCCCTGCAGCGAGGCCATCATCATCTGCCAGCGCGCCGCGCGATCGCCGCCGTCGGCCACCGCCCGCTCGATCCAGGCCATCGCCCGCGCCGCGCCGTCGAGCGCGATCGCGTCGGCCGGGGGGTTCACCCGCGGCGACAGGAAGGTCTCGATGCAATGGGTCAGCGCGTCCATGCCCGTCGCCGCCGTCAGCCCGCGCGGCAGGCCGTGGGTCAGCGCGGGGTCGCACAGCGCGATGTCGGGAATCATGCGCGGGCTGATGAAGCCCAGCTTGCGCCCGTCGCTGAGCGTGATCAGCGCCGCGCGTCCGACCTCGCTGCCGGTGCCGGCCGTGGTCGGCACCGCGATCAGCGGCGCGGTCGGCCGCACGATCCGCGGGATGCCGCCGAGGATGGCCGCATAGCGCTCCAGCGGTCCGTCGTGGGTGGCCAGCAGGCCCACGGCCTTGGCCAGGTCGATCGACGAGCCGCCGCCGACGGCGACGATGCCGTCGCAACCGGCCGCGCGATAGACGGCGAGCGCGTCCAGCACGGCGGCTTCCGTCGGGTTGCTGGGCGTGCGGTCGAAGGTCGCCGCATGGGTCGCGCCGAGCGGCTCGAGCACACGCCCGAGCAGGCCCGCGGCCACGATGCCGCCGTCGGTGACGACCAGCGCCCGGCCGATGCCGAGTTCGCCGCACAGGGTACCGACGCGGGCGGCGGCGCCGTCGTCGAACACGATCCGGGTAAGGTAGTTGATCTCTGCCATGACGGCAGCGGATGTGCGCGAATTCGCGCGACGGCGCAAGGCCTCAGTGCGCGCCGGTCACCACTCCAGCCGCTCCATGTCGACGAAGTTCAGCCGCGTGCCGTCGTCCAGGTCGACATAGCCGTCGGCGTCGGCCGAGAAGGTGACATAGTCTGCGCCTGTCGCGGTCACCGTGCCGCTGGTCAGGGTGAAGGTCCAATCGCCGGTGTTCGGCGCCTGGGTCATCCCCTCGATCATGATCGTGTCGGACCAGCCGGCGCCGCCGTCCGCCGTGTCGGTGCCGCCGCCGAGCGCCAGGATGAAGGTGTCGTCGCCGGCACCGCCATACATCGCGTCGTCGCCGGCGCCGCCGAGCAGGGTGTCGGAACCTGCGTCGCCGAGCATCGTGTCGTTGCCGGCTCCACCGATGAGAGAATCGTTGCCGCCGCCGCCTTCGAGCGAGTCATCGCCGACTCCGCCGTCGACGGTGTCGTTGTCGGCGCCACCCCAAAGGGTATCGTTGCCCGCGCCGCCGAAAAGCTTGTCGTTGCCGGCGTCGCCGCCGATCGAATCGCTGTCGGCGCCACCGAACAGCGTGTCGGCACCGGCGCCGCCCCACACGGTGTCGCGGCCCGAACCCGCATAGATCGTGTCGTTGCCGTCGTCCCCGCCGAGAAGGTCGTTGCCGGAGCCGCCGTCGACATAGTCCTGCCCGCCGGCCGCCCATACGGTATCGTTTCCGCCGCCGGCATAGATCGTATTGTTGGTGCCATCCCCGTAGATCGTGTCATTGCTGTCGGCCGAGTCATCAACATCGTTGATGCTTATTGTGATGATCTCACTGTAGGTCGCGCCCGACAGATCCGAGACACGAACGGTAATGTCGTGACTTGTCGCGGACTCATGGTCGATCAACGAAGCATCCGCGACCGTGATTTCGCCGGTTGTCGCGTCGATCGCGAACCGGCCGCCGGCGTTGTCGGTCAACGCATAAGTGAAGCCGTCGGTTGCATCGGGGTCTGTCGCCGACATGGTCCCGACTAGGTAACCGGTTTGAACGCCTTCCGCGACGCCAAGAACCAGCGACGGCGTGCTGCTGGTCCAGCCCGTTCCGCTCACATTGCCGACCGTTAGGTCGTTGCCCGACACCGAATCCGTGGTTACACCCCCAGACAGGTCATCCATCCGCCAGTTGGCCAGCAGGCCGGGTTCGGTGCCTTCGACCTGGCCGAAAACGTTGTCTGCGATCTCCTGCGCGGTGCGAACGTCGTCGAAAATGCGGACGTCGTGGATCGTTCCTTCGAATACGCTCGTGTTGTCGAACCCGCCGCCGAGCGAATCTTGTTCCTGACCGAGCACGATGGTGCCGCCCGACGCGATTGTCGCGCCGGTCGCGATGCCGGTACCGCTCGCGATCCTGCTGCCGTCGACATAGATCTCCCACGCGCCCGTGGCGCTGTCCCAGGTTGCCGAGACCTGATGCTCTTTGCCGTCGAACAGAACCGACGCGTCGTAGTCGAGCGCAAAGGCTGTCTCTTCGGAAACCTCGAACTGGAAATGCGGGCCGCCATTGTTGGTATAGACCGAAAGCTCGATTTCATCGCTGGCGCCGACGACATTGTAGCTGAACAATGGCGACCCGGTGGAGCCCAGCGTGGTCGCGCTGAACGTGGTTTCGATTGTCAGCGCTGTCAGGCCGCCGACGATATCGCCGCCATTCGTCGCATAAAGATACGCGTTGTTGCCCCCGTCGATATTTAGGGCAACGCCGCCGTTGGCCGCCATCGTCAGGTCGGTCGGGGCATCGTTTCCATCGGCAAGGTCGATCGTGTAGGTTTCGCCATAGGTGTTGCCACCACTATCGGTCACCTGCACCGAGATTTGGTGGCTCGTGGACGTCTCATAGTCGAGCAGTGCGCTGTTGGCGACCGTGATCTGGCCGCTCGTTGCGTCAATGGCGAAACGACCGCCGGCATCGTCGGTCAGCGAATAGGTAAACGTTTCGCCCGAATCGGGATCGGTCGCCGAAACCTTGGCGACGAACGTGCCGTCGGCGGCGCCCTCGGTCACGGTTGTCGATAGCGCTGGTGTGCTGTTTGTCCAGCCGGTGCCGGTGACGTTGCCGACGGTCAGGTCGTTGCCGGCTACCGCATCCGCAGTCGTCCCACCGGACAGGCTGTCCATCTGCCAATCGGCGACCAAGCCGGACTCGGTACTGTCGACCTGGGTGAACGCGTTGTCCGCTATCTCTTGGGCAGTGCGGACGTCGTTGAAGACGCGGACGTCATAGAGCGTTCCGTCAAATACCTGGCCGCTGTCGAAGCTCCCGCCGTTGCTGTCTTGCTCCTGCCCGAGCACGATCGTGCCGCCGGACGCGATGGTGTGCCCCGTGGCGATACCGGTTCCGCCAGCGACCGCGGTACCGTCGACGTAGATCTCGTAGCTGCCGGTCGCGCTGTCCCAGGTCAGCGAGACCTGGTGCTGATTGCCGTCGAACAGGCCGCGAGGATCATACCCACTGACCGCAGTCGCCTGCTCGCCGATCTCGATCCAGAATTCCGAGTAGCTGCCCCTGTCGTAGACGGCCAACTCGATCTCGTCGCTGGCGCCGCCGGCATGGTAGCTGAACAACGGCGATCCGTCGGAGCCGAGGCTCGAGGACGCGAACTGCACCTCAATGGTCAGCGCGCTCAGGCCGCCGACAATGTCGCCGCTGTCGACAGCGGAGAGATAGGCGTTGTTGCCCCCGTCCGCATTCAGGTCGATACCGCCATTTCTGGCGAGCGAAAGATCGGTCGGCGCCTCGTTGGCATCGGTGAGGTTGACGGTGAAGGTCTGGCTCGAGGTCGAGCCATCGGTCGAGGTCGCCTGCACGGTGACGGTGTGCGAGGTCGCGGTCTCGTAGTCGAGCAGCGAGGCATCGGCGACGGTGACCACGCCGGTCGCCGCGTCGATGGCGAAGCGCCCGCCGGCGTCGTCGGTCAGGCTGTAGCTGACCGTGTCGGTCGCATCCGCGTCGGTCGCGAGCGCGGTGATCCCCACCGCCGCACCGTCGGCCACGCTCTCCGAGATGGTGTTGGCGGTGGCGTCGCCGTCGGATACCGCACCGACCGAGGCCTCCGACGTGTCGTCGGTGAGGGCGATCGTGAACGTCTGGGTCGAGGTCGAGCCATCTGTGCTCGTTGCCAGCACGGTGACGGTGTGCGAGGTCGCGGTCTCGTAATCCAGCAGCGAAGCATCGGCGACGGTGACCACGCCGGTCGCCGCATCGATGGCGAATCGCCCGCCGGCATCGTCGGTCAGGCTGTAGGTCACCGTGTCGGTGGCGTCGGCATCGGTCGCCAGCGCGGTGATCCCGACCGCGGTGCCGTTGGCGACACTCTCGGAGATAGCGTTGGCCGTCGCGTCGCCGTCGGCCAGATCGGAAATGTCGTAGAGCGAGCGCACCGGCTGGACGCCGTCGCCGAGATCGAGTTCCTCGCGGCCGTCGAGCGGACCGGCGGGGGCGCTGCGCTCGGCAGGATCCATCGGCTCGGCCGCGACCTCCGCCCACGCCATCGCGCCGGCGGCCGCAACCGGCGCGCCGCCGCCGTCGCCGGCCGGCGCCTGCGGGCCGGTGCCGGCACCCCCCGTCGCCGCGCCGTCGAGCGCAACGTCGCCGGCATCGTCGGCCGCGAAACCGAAAGCGCCGCTTGCGCCGTCGGCGCCGACCGCCCCGCTGCCCTCCACCGCGGGACCGGTCGCGGGAGCCAGCGCGGCCGGCGCGGGTCCGTCGTCGCCGTCGGCGGGTCCGGCGCCATAGCTGCGTGCGGGATCGGCAACCGGCGCGCCATCGGGGTCGGAAAGCCAGGCCGCGCCGCCCAGCGACGTCATCATCATGCCGTCGCCGGCAGAACGCACCGCGGCGTCGTTCACGATGGCCGGGTCGACCTCCTCGGCGCCGCGCCGGTGCGCGCGCTCGAATTCCTCCGCCTCCAGCTGCGCGCCCGCGCCGCCGTGGGTGTCGGCCGAATTGACCACGATCGCGTTGCTGTCCGCCATGTCTTACCTGACGCAGAAAAAACGGCGCGGCTGTCCCATGCAGCCGGCATGGGGCCAGCGTGACCAGCCGGGTTCAACGATGCGTTAATATTCGCGCGTACTCGTCGGACGATTGTTTCGATTTTTATTGGATTTCGCTGCAATCGGCACCGCCGCCGACGCCCGCGCCGGCGGCGCAATCCGAGCGAAATCACGGGGTTAACGTTAACGGCTCATCAAACAGTCGGGCGCTATGCCAAAGGCGCCACCTGCCGCGCTCCGCACGGCGGCGGCATTGCGTATCCACCGGCTCACGGGCCCGACGACTTGGCGCGATCGCCTGCACTCTCCAGCCACCCGGGCAGCGGCCCATGGCCGACCGACGGCAAACGCGGCGGCCTGCGGCTTGCGCGCATGGCCGCGCTGCAGGCGGTGCGGCCGGGCGTGGTCGCGGCCACCCTCGCCACCAACCTGCTGGCGCTGGCGCTGCCGATGGTGCTGCTGCAGGCCTATGACCGGATCATCCCGAACCAGGCCACCGCCACCCTGACGGCCCTGATCGTCGGCCTGATCGTCGCGCTGCTGCTCGACGCGCTGGTGCGCATCGTGCGCTCGTCGCTGCAGGCCTGGGCGACCGCCCGGTTCGAGCACCGCACCAGCTGCGCGCTGGCCAGGCGCATGCTGGGCGCCCCGATCGAGGTGTTCGAGCGGAGCCCGGTCGGCCAGCGGCTGGAGCGTTTCGCCGCCATCGATACGGTGCGCGAATTCTACGGCGGCCAGGCCGCGCAGAACGTGGTCGACCTGCCGTTCATGCTGCTGTTCCTCGCCCTGATCGCCCTGATCGGCGGACACCTGATCCTGGTGCCGGTCGCGGTCGCGACGCTGTGCGCGCTGAGCATTGCCGTCGTCGGCCGGCGGCTGAACCGCGCCCTGGACGCGCGCGCCGGCGTCGACGACCGCCGCTACAGCTTCGTGGTCGAGACCCTGACCGGGATCGAGACCGTGAAGGCACTGGCGCTGGAGACGCTGATGATCCGCCGACCGTCGGTGACGCTCTCGAGATGGTGTTCGCCGCCGCGTCGCTGTCGGACCGCACCGACCGAGCCTCGACGTGTCGTCGGTGAGGGCGATCGTGAACGTCTGGGTCGAGTCGAGCCATCTGCTGTTGCCAGCACGGTGACGGTGGCAGGTCGCTTCGTAATCCAGCAGCGGCATCGGCGACGGTGACCACGCCGGTCCCGCATCGATGGCACGCGCCGGCATCGTCGGTCGGCAGGTCACCGTGTCGGTGGCGTCGGCATCGGGCCAGCGCGGTGATCCCGACCGCCGCGCCGTCGGCGCTCCGAGATGGTGTTGGCGGTGGCGTCGCCGTCGGATACTGCACCGACTGCGGCCTCCGACTGTCGTCGCTCAGATGGTGAAGGTCTGGTCGAGGTCGGCCATCGCGTGCTCGCACGTGACCGTGGAGGTCGCCGTCTCATAGTCGAGCAGCGAGGCGTCGGCGACGGTGCGCCGGTCGCCGCGTCGATGGCGAGGCCGCCGGCGTCGTCGGTCAGGCTGTAGCTGACCGTGTCGGTCGCATCCGCGTCGGCCGGCGCGGTGATCCCCACCGCCGCGCCGTCGGCCACGCTCTCCGAGATGGTGTTGGCGGTGGCGTCGCCGTCGGACCGCACCGACCGAGGCCTCCGACGTCGTCGGTGAGGGCGATCGTGAACGTCTGGGTCGAGGTCGAGCCATCGGCGTTGCCAGCACGGTGACGGTGTGCGAGTCGCGGTCTCGTAATCCAGCAGCGAAGCATCGGCGACGGTGACCACGCCGGTCGCCGCATCGATGGCGATCCGCCGGCATCGTCGGTCGCAGGTCACCGTGTCGGTGGCGTCGGGATCGGTCGCCAGCGCGGTGATCCCGACCGCCGCGCCGTCGGCCACGCTCTCCGAGATGGTGTTGGCGGTGGCGTCGCCGGATACTGCCGACTGCACTCCACGTCGTCGCTCAGTGACGGTGAAGGTTGGGTCGAGGTGAGCCATCCGTGCTCGTTGCGAGGACGGTGACCTGTGCGAGGTCGCCGTCTCATCGAGCAGCGAGGCGTCGGCGACGGACCACGCCGGTCGCCGCGTCGATGGCGAAGCGGCCGCCGGCATCGTCGGTCAGGCTGTAGCTGACCGTGTCGGTGGCGTCGGCATCGGTCGCCAGCGCGGTGATCCCCACCGCCGCGCCGTCCGACACGCTCTCGGAGATCGTGTTCGCCGTGGCGTCGCCGTCGCTGACCGCACCGACGGCAGCCTCCGACGTGTCGTCGGTCAGTTGACGGTGAACGTCTGGGTCGACGTCGAGCCATCGGTCGAGGTCGCCTGCACGGTGACGGTGTGCGAGGTCGCGGTCTCGTAGTCGAGCAGCGAAGCATCGGCCACGGTGACCACACCGGTCGCCGCGTCGATGGCGAAGCGCGCCGGCATCGTCGGTCAGGCTGTAGGTCACCGTCGGTGGCGTCCAAGCGCGGTGATCCACCGCGCACGTCGCCACGCTCTCGAGATCGTGTTCGCCGTGGCGTCGCCGTCGGACCGCACCGACCGCCTCCGAGTGTCGTCGGTCAGATGGTGAAGGTCTGGTCGAGGTCGAGCGTCGGAGGTCGCCTGCACGGTGACCGTGTGCGAGGTCGCGGTCTCGTAATCGAGCAGCGAGGCATCGGCGACGGTGACCACGCCGGTGCCGCGTCGATGGCGGCAGTATACGGCGTCGTCGTCAGGCTGTTGGTCACCATGTCGGTCGCTCCGCGTCGAGGCCAACGCGGTGATGCCCACGGCCGCGTCGTCCGACACGCTCTCGGAGATCGTGTTCGCCGTGGCGTCGCTGTCGGACCGCACCGACCGAAGCCTCCGACGTGTCGTCGGTCAGATTGACGGTGAAGGTCTGGGTCGAGGTCGAGCCATCGGTGGTTGCACGGTGACCGTGTGCGAGGTCGCCGTCTCGTAATCGAGCAGCGAGGCATCGGCGACGGTGACCACGCCGGTCGCCGCGTCGATGGGCGCCCGCGGCATCGTCGGTCAGGTTAGGTCACCGTGTCGCGTCGGGTCAGGCCAGCGCCGTGATCCGGCCGCCGTCGACACTCTCGGAGATGGTGTTGGCGGTCGCATCGCTGTCGCGACCGCGCCCCGAAGCCTCCGAGGTGTCGTCGGTGTTGACGTGAAGGTCTGGGTCGAGGTCAGCCGTCGTCGCCTGCACGGTACCGTGTGGGTCGCGGTCTCGTAGTCGAGCAGAGGCATCGGCACGGTGACCACGCCCGTCGCCGCGTCGATGGCAAGGCCGGCATCGTCGGTCAGGCTGTAGGTCACCGTGTCGGTATCGGCATCGGTCGCCAACGCGTGATCCCCACGGTGCCGTCGGCCACGCTCTCCGAGATGGTGTTCGCCGTCGCGTCGCTCCACCGACGGCAGCCTCCGATGTGTCGTCGGTGAGGGTGATGGTGACGTTGGGTCGAGGTCGAGCCATCGGTCGGTCGCCTGCAGACGGTGTGGAGGTCGCGCTCATACAGAGCGCGCGTCCGCGACTGCCGGTCGCCGCGTCGATGCGAAGCGGCCGCCGGTCAGGCTGTAGCTGACCGTGTCGGTCGCGTCGGCGCGAGCGCGGTGACCGCCGCACCGTCGGCCACGCTCTCCGAGATGGTGTTGGCGGTGGCGTCGCCGTCGGACCGCACGACGGAGCCTCGACGTGTCGTCGGTCAGGGGTGACGTCGGTGTCAGCCATCGTGCGTTGCCAGCACGGTGACGGTGTGCGAGGTCGCGGTCTCGTATCGAGCAGCGAAGCATCAGCCACGGTGACCACGCCAGTCGCCGCCGATGGCGCGCGCCGGCATCGTCGGTCAGGTAGGTCACCGTCGGTGGCGTCGGGTCGGGCCAGCGCCGTGATCCCGACCGCGGCGCCGTCGGCACGCTCTCGAGATGTGTTGGCGGTGGCGTCGCCGTCGGATACCACCGACTGCGGCCTCCGACGTGTCGTCGCTCAGATTGACGGTGAAGGTCTGGGTCGAGGTGAGCCATCGGTCGTTGCCAGGACGGTGACCGTGTGAGGTCGCCGTCTCGTAGTCGAGCAGCGAGGCGTCGGCGACGTGACCACGCCGGTCGCCGCGTCGATGGCGAAGCGTCCGCCGGCATCGTCGGTCAGGCTGTAGCTCACCGTGTCGGTCGCGTCGGCGTCGGTCGCCAGCGCCGTGATCCCCACGGCCGCACCGTCCGCCACGCTCTCGGAGATGTGTTCGCCGTCGCGTCGCCGTCGCACCGCACCGACCGAAGCCTCGACGGTCATCCAGATTGACGGTGAAGGTCTGGGTCGAGGTCGAGCCGTCTGGTCGCCTGCACCGTGACCGTGCGGTCGCGGTCTCGTAGTCGAGCAGCGAAGCATCGGCGACGGTGACCACGCCCGTCGCCGCGTCGATGGCGAAGCGCCCGCCGGCATCGTCGGTCCAGGCTGTAGCTGACGTGTCGGTCGCGTCGGATCAGTCGCCAACGCCGTGATGCCGACCGCGGTGCCGTCGGTGACGCGCTCTCCGAGATGGTGTTCGCCGTCGCGTCGCCGTCGGCCAGATCGGAAATGTCGTAGAGCGAGCGCACCGGCTGGACGCCGTCGCCGAGATCGGGTTCCTCGCGGCCGTCAACGGCCGGCGAGGCGCGCCGGCGGATCCATCGGCTCGGCCGCGACCTCCGCCCATCGCGCCGGCGGCCAAACCGGCGCTGCCGCCGTCGCCGGCCGGCGCCTGCGGGCTGGTGTCGGCACCCTGTCGCCGCGCCGTCGAGCGCAACGTCGCCGGCATCGTCGGCGCGAAACCAGCGCCGTTGCGCCGTCGGCGCCGACCCCCCGCTGCCTCCACCGCGGGACCGGTCGCGGGGCCAGCGCGGCGGGCGGGTCCGTCGTCGCCGTCGGCGGTCCGGCGCCATAGCTGCGTGGATCGGCAACCGGCGCGCCATCGGGTCGGAAGCCAGGCCGCCGCCCGGCGACGTCATCATCATGCCGTCGCCGGCAGAACACACCGCGGCGTCGTTCACGTGGCCGTCGACCTCCTCGGCGCCGCGCCGGTGCGCGCCTGAATTCCTCCGCCCAGCTGCGCGCTCGCGCCTTGGGTGTCGGCCGAATTGACCGATCGCGTTGCTGTCCGCCATGTCTTACCACGCAGAAAAACGGCGCGGCTGTCCCATGCAGCCGGCATGGAGGCGTGACCGGGTTAACATGGTTAATATTCGCGTACTCGTCGGACGATTGTTTCGATTTTGTCGATTTCGCTGCAATCGGCACCGCCGCCGACGCCCGCGCCGGCGGCGCAATCAATCACGGGTTAACGTTAACGGCTCATCAAGTCGGGCGCTATGCCAAGACCTGCCGCGCTCCGCACGGCGGCGGCGTGCGTATCCACCGGCTCACGGGCCCGAAGACTTGGCGCGATCGCCTGCACTCCAGCCACCCGGGCAGCCCTGGCCGACCGACGGCAAAGCGGCGGCCTGCGGCTTGCGCGCTGACCGCGCTGCAGGCGGTGCGGCCGGGCGTGGGCGGCCACCCTCGCCACCTGCTGGCCTGGCGCTGCCGATGGGCTGCTGCAGGCCTATGACCGGATCATCCCGAACAGGCCACCGCCACCCACGGGCCCTGATCGTCGGCCTGATCGTCGCGCTGCTGCTCGACGCGCTGGTGCATCGTGCGCTCGCGCTGCAGGCCTGGGCGACGCCGGTTCGAGCACCGCACCAGCTGCGCGCTGGCCAGGCGCATGCTGGGCGCCCGATCGAGGTGTTCGAGCGGCCGGTCGGCCAGCGGCGGAGCGTTTCGCCGCCATCGATACGGTGCGCGAATTTACGGCGGCCAGGCCGCGCAGAACGTGGTCGACCTGCCGTTCATGCTGCTGTTCCTCGCCCTGATCGCCTGATCGGCGGACACCTGATCCTGTGCCGGTCGGTCGCGACGCTGTGCGCGCTGGCATTGCCGTCGTCGGCCGGCGGCTGAACCGCGCCCTGGACGCGCGCCGGCGTCGACGACCGCCGCTACAGCTTCGTGGTCGAGACCCTGACCGGGATCGAGACCGTGAAGGCACTGGCGCTGGAGACGCTGATGATCCGCCGCCACGAGCGGCTGCTCGCCCGCTCGGCAACCCATTCCAGCGACATCGCCTATCTCGGCGCGATGACCCGGGCATCGGCGCCATCGGCCCAACGCATGCGAGTCTGGCCTGCGTCGGCGCCCTCGACGTCATCGACGGCACGCTGACCACCGGCGCGCTCGGCGCCTGCACGCTGCTGGCCGGGCGCTCGGTGCAGCCGCTCACCCGCACCGTGGCGCTGTGGACGCAGATGCAGAGCATCATGCTGGCCCGCGGCCGGGTCGAGGAAGGCCTGGCGCTGCCGCAGGAGGACGACGGGCCGTTCGCCGGCGCGGCGGCCTCGGCCGACGAACCGCCGCTCGGCGGCGAGATCGCGATCCGCGGGCTGACATTCGGATTTGGCGACGCACCGGCGCTGATCGACGGGCTCGACCTGCACGTGCGCCCGGGCGAATTCATTGCCATCCAGGGCACCAGCGGCGCGGGCAAGACCACGCTGCTGCAGCTGATCATGGGCATGGGCACGCCGCGGGGCGGCGAGATCCTGTTCGACGGCCGCCCGCTGCACCGGATCGGCGCCGCCAACGTGCGCGCCCAGATCGCGTTCCTGCCGCAGCAGCCGACGCTGTTCCGCGGCACGCTGCGCGACAACCTCCTGCGCTTCGCCGGCCACGAGGTCGAAGACCGCGCGCTGGAGCTGGCCAACAGGCTGGGCCTCAACGACGTGATCGCGCGTCTGCCCCAGGGTCTGGAGACCTGGATCGGCGACGACATGAGCTATGCGCTGCCGGCGGGCGTGCGTCAGAAGATCGCGATCATCCGCGCGCTGGTCGCCGATGCGCCGATCATCCTGTTCGACGAGGCCAACAGCAATTTCGACCAGGAGGGCGATCGGCATCTTGCCGGCCTGGTCGAAGGGCTGCGCGGCAAGAAGACCATCGTGCTGGTCAGCCATCGGCCGTCGCTGCTGCGCATGGCCGATCTGCGCTACGACCTCGCCGACGGCCGGCTGTCGCCGGTGCGCCCGGTGGAGGACGGCCGATGAGCCTGCGCCTCGCCACCGCCAGCGCCGCGGCCGAGCAGGTCGAGACATTGGTCGACACCCTGCGCCGCGGCAACCCCGAGGGCGGCGGCGTGCTGTCGCCCTTCGCCCAGTGCCTGGTCCCGCTGCTGGCCGCCATCGGCTGGCGGGGCGACGGACGGATGCTGGTCGAGGCCCTGCCCCACTTCGCCACCGACCTGAACCTGGCCGACCTGCGCAACGTGCTGACCCGGCTGGGCTACATGTCGACGCCGGTGCGCACGCGGCTTTCGTCGATCGACCCGCGGCTGCTGCCGCTGCTGTTCGTGCCGGAGCGCGGCAAGCCCATCGTCGTCGGCAACGCCGGCAAACGGCCCTATGTCTACGATCCCGACAGCGATGCCTGGACCGACCTCGCCCGCGAGCCCGGCCGCGGCACCGCCTATGTGGTCAAGCCGATCGAGGCGATGCCCGGTGCGGCGAGGCAGGCGCCGGAAAGCTGGTTCCGCGACACCATGCGCCGGTTCAAGCCGCACCTGTTGCAGGCGCTCGGCCTCACCTTCTGCATCAACCTGGTCGCCCTGCTGACGCCGCTGGTGATCATGATGATCTACGACAAGGTCATCGGCTCGCACGCGCCGGAGCTGCTGGTGCACATCGTTGCCGGCATCGGCCTTGCGATCGGGCTGGAGATCGCGATGCGCGCGCTGCGCGCCAGGCTGCAGGCCCACATCGCCGCCCGCGCCTCCTACCTGATCGGCGCCGCCGCATTCGAGAAGGTGCTGATGCTGCCGGTCGGCATGAGCGAGCAGGCGCCGGTCGGCGCCCAGCTCAGCCGGCTGAAGGAATTCCAGTCGCTGCGCGAGTTCTTCACCTCGAACCTGCTGACGCTGTTCCTCGACCTGCCGTTCACGCTGGTCTTCGTGCTGGCGATCGCCGCCATCGCCGGCCCGTTGGCGATCATCCCGCTGGTCCTGCTGGCGATCCTGTCGCTGGTCGGGGTGCTGCTGTTCCCCGCGGTGAAGCGCCGGGCGGCGACCAGCAGCGCCGCGCGCGCCGAGCGCACGGTGTTCATCACGGAGATGATGAGCGCGATGCGGGCGATCAAGGAACTTGGCGCCGAGCAGCGCTGGCTCGACCGGTTCCGCGAGATCTCGGCGCACGCCGCGCTGTCGAACCGCGATTCGGCGCGGATCTCGCAGATCCTGCAGACGGTGTCGCAGACGGCCATGTTCGGCGCCGGCGTCGCCACGCTGGGCTTTGGTGTTACCGCGGTGATGGCCGGCGACATGTCGGTCGGCGCTCTGATCGCGACGATGACGCTGATCTGGCGCATCCTGTCGCCGGTGCAGATGGGCTTCCTGATGCTGCACCGCATCCAGCAGTTCCGCAACGCGGCCGGCCAGCTCGACCAGTTGATGCGGTTCCACTCCGAACAGCGGCGCAGCGTCGTCTCGCGCGACCGGCTGGTGTTCCAGGGCCGCGTCGCCTGCCATCGGCTGATCCACCGCTATCGCCCGGACCAGGACCCGGCGCTGTCCGGCATCGGCTTCAAGATCGAGCCGGGCCAACTGGTGGCGATCGCCGGCGCCATGGGCTCCGGCAAGTCGACGGTGCTGAAGCTGATCCTCGGCCTGTATGCGCCGACCAGCGGCGTGGTCGAGATCGACGGGGTCGACACCCGCCAGCTCGACCCGATCCAGCTGCGCCAGATGATCGGCTACGTGCCGCAACGGCCGGTGGCCTTTTACGGCACGCTGGCCCAGAATCTGCGCCTGACCAACCCGGCCGCCACCGACGCGGAACTGGAGGAGGCCTGCGCCAAGGCCGCCATCCTCGACGACGTCCGCGCCCTGCCGCACGGCTTCGAGACCCGAATCGGCAACGATTCCAGCCACCTGTCGGCCGGATTCCACCAGCGGCTGGCGCTGGCCCGCGCCTATGTGCGCAATCCCTCGATCATCCTGATGGACGAGGCCGCCTCCAGCCTGGACAACGCCGGCGACGCCGCGCTGATGGACGCGCTGCAGCGCGTGCGCGGCACCTGCACCGTGATCTACGTGACCCACCGGCCCAGCCACATGCGCATGGCCGACCGCCTGATCGTGCTCGAACGCGGTTTCCTCGCCCTCGACGGGCCGCCCGACCTGGTCATGCCCAAGGTCCTGGGACGGAAAGCCGCATGAGCATCCTCGCCACCACGAGAGGCCGCAAGGCCGGCGCCGTCCCGGCGCGCAGAGGCGAATCCCGGCCGGCACAGGCCGGGCTCGATCAGCTGCACCTGGTTTCCAGCTCGGCCGTGCTGGAGGAAGGCGGCCCGCCGATGGCGGGCGCCTACACCCTGTTCGCCGTGCTGCTGCTGATCGTCGGCGCCATCGCGTGGGCCGCCACCACCGACGTGACCAGCGCCACCATCGCGCCGGGCAGCGTCATTCCCGACGGCCGGGTGGTCGAGCTGCAGCACCTCGAGGGCGGCATCGTCGCCGAGGTGCCGGTCCGCGACGGCCAGCAGGTCGAGGCCGGCGACGTCATCATGGTGCTCGATCCGACCGCCGACGACGCCGACCTGCACCAGATCCAGGCCCGCCAGGCCGCGCTCAACATCACCGCGGAGCGGCTGCGCGCCGAGGCATTCGGCCGCGAGCCGGATTTCGGCGACTACATCCACAGCTATCCCGACCTGGTGATGAACCAGATCGACGTGCTGGAGGCCAACCGCGCCGCCATGGAAAGCGAGCGCGCCGTGCTGGAATCGCGGCTGCGCCAACGCGAGGCCGAGGCCGAGGGTTTCGCCGCCGAGGCCCACAGCCTGGGCCAGCAGCGCGGCGTGGTCGGCGAGCAGCTGGCCATGCGCCAGACCCTGCTGGAGCGCGGGCTTGCCTCGCGGCTGACCGTGCTCGACGTGCAGCGCGAATATGCCCGCCTCGACGGCGAGATGCAGCAGGCCCAGGGCGGCGCCACCCGCGCGGTCGAAGCCGCCGAGGAGGCGCGGCGCAGCATGGCGGAGCTGGAGCTGCGCTATCGCAGCGAGGCGATCGAGGCGATGGGATCGATCGCCGGCGAACTGGCCGAGGTCAACGAGATGCTGACCCGGCTGGAGGACCGCGTCGCCCGCCGCGAGGTGCGCTCGCCGGTCCGCGGCACCGTCAACGCGCTGGCCGCCACCGGGCCGGGCCAGGTGATCGAGCCGGGCGCGCCGGTGGCCTCGCTGGTGCCGGCCGACGGCGCGCTGATCGTGGAGGCGCAGATGTCGCCGTCCGACGTCGGCTATGTCGCGGTCGGCCAGCCGGTCGACATCACCGTCGACGGCTTCGACGTCGCCCAGTTCGGCACGCTGGCCGGCGCGGTGACCTTCATCTCGCCGACCACCTTCACCGACGCCGAGGGCCACACATACTATCGCATCCGCGTCGCCCTCGACGAGCCGAGCATCGAGCGCAACGGCGAGCGCCATGCGCTGGTGCCGGGCATGATCGTGCAGGCCTCGATCCATACCGGCAGCCAGACCATGCTCAGCTACCTGGTCCGGCCGGTCTACCGTTCGCTCGCCACCTCGTTCACAGAACGCTGAACCGGCGCGGTTGACGCGAGGCGGCGGCTGCGCTTTGATGCCGCCTTGAGCACAAAACGGAAACATGCACGATGGAGCCGTTCGAGGGCCGGCCGGATGCCGAGGCCGACAGGTTGCGCCGGGGCGTGATGCGCTGGATGGTCGATCTGGGCTACCAGCCGCTCAGCGAGTTCGTGCTGAAGACCGGCCGCCGGGTCGACGTCTACGGCCTCGACGACCGCGGCGACACCATCGCGGTGGAGATCAAGAGCTCGCTGGCCGATTTCCTCGCCGACCGGAAATGGCCGCACTACCGCGACTATTGCGACCGCTTCTTCTTCGCCGTCGGCGAGGCGTTCCCGATCGACCGGCTGCCCGACGAGACCGGCATCCTGGTCGCCGACGGTTTCGGCGCCGACATCTATTGCGAGGCGGCGCGCACCGGGCTGGCGTCGTCGCGCCGGCGCAGCCTGATCCTGCGCTTCGCCTGCGTCTCGGCCGCCCGCCTCTACCGGGCGGAGGAGCAGCCGCTGCCGATGCGCGCGGACCGCGCCGCATTCCGCTGAGGCGGGGCGCCGCGCGCCCGTTTGCCGCTTCTATTGCGCCCGCGGATTGGGCATGCTGGCCGCGAACCGGCGCGATGCGCGCCAGCGGTCACCGGCGGCATTGGGGAGGTGCGCCATGCGGGATTTCGACGTCGCGTCCTATGACGTGGCCGAGGTCGTCAACGAGCTGCTGGAAGGCGGCGGCGCCGTGCGCTTCCCACGGGCCTTCGCCCCGGCGCAGATCCGCGAGGCGCGCGACATCGTGGTGCGCTACAGCGAGGACGACCCGGAAAAGGTCACCCATTTCCAGCAGACCGCCGGCGACGAGGGGCTGCTGCGCCTGCAGCGGCGGGTGTGGAACCTGCTCAACAAGGGTGCCGTCTTCAGCGCAATAGCCCAGCACCCGGTGGCGATGGACGTGCTGCGCCGCTTCCTCGGCGACGAGTTCATCATGGGCTCGATCTGCGCCAGCCGGCTGCTGCCGGGCAGCCCCGGCCAGGAGCCGCATCTCGACTATCCCTATTGGGACTTCCACAAGCCGAACAGCTTCCCGGTCCACACCAACTCGTCGTTCCCGCTGAACGCGCAGGCCACCGTCCTGCTCGACCCGTTCACCGAGGACAACGGCGCCACCGCCTACCTGCCCGGCTCACAGCACCGCATGCGCTATCCGACCAAGGACGACGCCTTCTTCGACCGCTGCGCCCGGATGACCGGCGAGCCCGGCGACCTGGTGATCTTCTTCGGCGCGACCTGGCACTGCGCCATGCCGAACCGGTCGAATGCCGACCGGATCGGCGTGCTGATCGAATACCTGCCGAAGTTCGTCAAGCCGGTGGAAGACATGCTGGCCGGCCTCGACCAGGCCTTCCTCGACAACGCCGACCCGATGATCCGCCAGCTCCTGGGCCTGAACTACGCCTATCCGCAGGTGTTCGACCGCAGCGGCCTGCGCAACGAGGAAGGCATCGGCTACTGATGGCCGGGGCGGCGCTGGCGGGTGCCGCCCGCCGCGCCCCGTCTGGCGAGACGGGAGGGGTCCGGAGATGACGTCGGCGCCGTTGCCCGAGCGGATCGCCAGCGGGCGGACCGATCTGGTCTTCGAACTGGCGGTCGATCCCGCGGCCGCGACGGATCGTAACGGTGTGCCGCTGATGCGCTGGTGCGCCTATTACGGCGACGTCAGCGCGATCCGTTTCCTGCGCAGCCGCGGCGCGGACTTGGCCGTCCTTGGCGACAACCTGGACCTCAACGGCGCCGCCTTCCACGGCCACTGGCAGCTGTGCGCCTATCTGCTCGAACACGGCGCCGATGCGAATGCCGGCCTCGCCGACACCGGCGAAACGCCGCTGCACGCGGCGCTGAGTGCCGCCAACCGCCTGACTGCCCCCTCCGTGGTTGAAGTGCTGCTGCGGGCCGGCGCCGACCCCGACCGTCGCACCAACCCCGGGTCGCGACCGGCTGCTTCATGCGCGACTGCCGCACCCGGGGCGAGACGCCGCTGCACCGGGCCGCAGCCTTCGGCAGCGCGGCGACGATCGACCTGCTGCTCGGTGCCGGCGCCGCCAGGGATGCGCGGGATGCCGCCGGCGATACGCCGCTCAGCTGGGCGAGCTGGCACCTGCGGCCGGCGGATGTCATACGCCGGCTGTGCCACGGCGGCATGGCGCTGCATCCGGAGGCACGATGGTCCGGCGACCACGGTGCGGGATGGAGCGGTCTCGACGCCAACCTGGCAGGCGAACCGCACCCCTGACCGGCGACCTCCGCCCGAAAACGAAGGAGGCGCGGCCTGGGCCGCGCCTCCGCATCGAATCGGTTGGGGCAGAGGGTCAGAGCACGTAGCCGCGGAACTCCTCGGACTGCGAGCCGAACAGCTGCACCAGGTCGGCGATATTCTCCGCCGTGACGCCGCCGATCAGGTTGACGTCCAGCGTCAGCACGGCATAGCGGTCCTCTTCGACCGAGGCGATCGACCAGCGCTGCTCGGTGTTCCAGCGGTTGACCTGGCGCAGGTCCAGCGGCCGCTGCGATTCGTACAGCGACCAGATCTGGATGCTGCCGCACTGCTGGCCGTCGCAGTCGAAGAACCAGATGCCGACGCCGTCGCCCGGAATGAAGCCGGTGTTGTCGACCACCAGTTCGACGCCGTCGTCGCTCGCCTCGATCGACGAGGTGAGGCCGAGGTCGGCCAGCAGCGCCTGCATCGCCTCCGGGGTGACCGAGGTCATCACGCCGGACGGGCGCGCCTGGGTCTGCGGCTCGGTCTGCTGCCCGTCGCGGGCGCCGAACAGGCTCGACTGGGTGAACACGCCGGCCTCCTCGACCGCGTCGATCACCGTGCCCTCGTTGGCGGCGACCAGCTGCTCGCCCGCGGGCATGAAGAAGAACTCGCCGATCATGGCGGAGTGTTCCCACGGCACCTGCTCGCCGTCGCTCCACTCCATCACAGTGCGGCGGGTCTCGCGCAGGGTCTGGGCCAGCTCGACGCCCGGCTCGGTCATGTGCAGCATCAGCGCTTCGGTGAACAGCGAGTTGTCGTGGTCCTCGCCGCCCTCCCAGGCATAGGTGCCCGGCGAGGTGGCATAGGCGACCAGCGTGCCGACCGGCGCCATCACCGGCGCCAGGCCCGGGCTCGGCGGCACGGCGGAGCGGGTGGTCTCCATCTGGTCGAGGAACGGGTTGTTCCGGCAGGCGTCGAGCAACACCATGTTGAAGGCGGCGCCGCCGGACTCGACGGTCTCCATCACGTCGCTCAACGGCAGGAACTCCTGGTCGACCGTGCGGCGGTCGCCCAGGCGCGCGCTGATCGGCGCCAGGTAGTTCTCGCCGTCGAACTCCATGCCGTGGCCGGAGTAGTAGACCAGCGCCACGTCGGCGCCGCGGATCTCGCGGCGGAACTGGTTCAGCGCCTGCTGCATCTCGCGCTTGTCGGCGTCCTGCACCAGCATGACGTCGAAGCCGACGCTCTGCAGCGTGCGCGCCATCTCGTCGGCGTCGTGCAGGGTCTGCGAGAGCTCGCCGGCATAGCGATAGCTCTGGTTGCCGAACACCAGCGCCACCCGGCGCTGGTCGATCTCGGCGAAGGCCGATGTGGCCACCGTGCCCACGGCGAGCGCGAGGGCGGATCCAAGGACGATGTTGCGCATGGCGGATGGTCCCCGTTGTTAACCTGCGAAGCGCGATGCTGACTATCTAGCAAGGAATTGGGGCGGTGTTTAGGCGTTCCGTGACCGCTTTCGCGGCAGCGTGACCGCCGTCACGGCGCGGCCGACGCCTTGCGCCGCGCCCGCTCCGGCTCGTCGTCGGCCGACGCCGGGTCGGCGTCCCAGACCAACCGGTCCAGACCCGACAGCGCCAGGAAGCGGCGGCCCTTGGCCCGGCCGATCAGGGTCAGCCCGGCGCGCCGGGCCAGTTCCACCCCCCAGGCGGTGAAGCCGGAGCGCGAGACCAGCACCGGAATCTCCATCTGCACCGTCTTGATCACCATCTCGCTGGTCAGCCGGCCG